>DATERO010000093.1:0-2716 GCA_035271465.1 Dysgonamonadaceae bacterium
GTTTAGTGGCGATATAACGCGCCATGTCTATATAACTAAAGACAAAGTGGGGGAGATATACCTAAATTTTGTGTTGTTGCAAGAAGCTTTTGGCTTGTTGAACAACCCGATGTTTAAATACTCGTGGCGAAACGCACAAAAATATGTCGTGTATATGACGAACAAACTTTACCGTACATGTATATTGATAGACAAGCTTCATGTTGACTATCACATTGAGTTGGAAGATGACGCTCACACATTGGGAGAGATAATTGGTGGTAATGACAAGTTGATGCATTATATGATCGGGGTATTGTTTGATGTAAATTGGTTGTTGCGATTTGATTTTCCAGAAGACTTGGACAAACATTACAAAGAGATAAAGCAAATGGGATTACTGAGATAGAGAAAAAAGGTGGAGATAACTCTGCCTTTATTCAATAAATTGACACATTATTATGAAATCGAAACTTACTATTCTGCTTCTATTCATCAGTTCCATCACTTTTGCTCAATATGGTTATTCGTTTTACGAAACTGGCTTTGGCGTGGGTGTTGGCTACAACCTTACTTCGGTAGTTGGAAAAGAAATACACCCTGTTGAACTCTCATTGGCATATCGCATCTACGATCAACACTTGTTGCGACTCTATGCACCAATTTTTAATCAAAATAACTCTTTCAGTTCTGATGGGACAAATGAAGGTATGATGAAAACCTCTTTGGATACAAAAAAACATTTGTTTGGCATTGGTTTCGATTACGATTATGCATTGCAAACCTACTCATATTTGGATTTTGTGGTAGGCGCTCGCGTCGAATATGCAGTTTACAAAGATATGTCGGATCTTTCAAACAGTTACATGGGAGCAGATGCCAATAAGGGAGCTGATCCAATCGATTGGGACGATATATTTAAGGAGAGAAATACAAAGAATTTTGTGGTAAGTCCTAGTGCGGGGTTCCGCCTACGATTCAGTAGGGTGTATGTGGATGCAAAATTCCTGCTTTCGATGTTATCAATGCGCGGAGATGAGTATAATGTGATTAAGACACGAAGAAACTTAGCTACAGGTGTGGAGATAAATCTAGAAGAATCTACAGAAACTCTCTCCAACAAGTTCAAATTGAAACCGGCGGTGGTGATATCAACATCGTTTTTCTTCTAATGTGGAGAAAAAGCACCAACCCGAGGCTCATATTTGACTAATCGGAGAGAAAAAGCACCAATGTGAGGCTCATATTTGACTAATCGGAGAGAAAAAGCACCAATGTGAGGCTCACATTTAGCTAATCGGACAAAAAAAGCACCAATGCGAGGCTCACATTTGACTAATCGGACAAAAAAACACCAATGCGAGGCTCACTTTTAGCTAATCCGACAAAAAAAGCACCAATGCGAGACTCGGTTTTCACTAAAACGCAAGAAAGAGCACTCTTGTGAGTCAACAACGACCCTTTTTGTCGACAAAAACCATATTCCTTAACTTTATCGTATATTTGCACCCACAAAAAAGAAACAGACAACAATAAAATGGCAAAGAAAAGACGTGAGCTCCCACTATACGAAGGAGTAGAGATAACAGGCGTAGCTGCCGAAGGCAAAGCAATTGCAAAAGTGGATGGTATGACCGTTTTTGTACCCTTTGTTATTCCGGGCGATGTGGTAGATATACAGACATACCGCAAGCGCAAGAGTTTTGCCGAGGGTCGCGTGATGCGATTTGTTGAATATTCGGAAGATAGGGTTGAGCCCGTTTGCGAACACTTTGGTGTGTGTGGCGGATGCAAGTGGCAAATGCTGCCCTATCCATTGCAGCTCAAAAATAAGCAACAGCAGATTGAAGATAACCTCACTCGTATTGGAAAAGTGGAACTGCCCGAGATAATGCCTATCATGGGTGCACCCGAAACGACATTCTATCGCAATAAATTGGAGTTTACTTTTTCCAACAAGCGCTGGCTCACCGAAAAAGAGATTGGTAGCGAAAAGGAATTTACCAATATGGACGCACTGGGTTTTCACATTCCGGGCATGTTTGACAAAGTGTTGGATATAAACAAATGTTGGTTGCAAGACGATGTGTCGAACCAAATACGCAACTCCGTTCGTGAGTTTTGTCTGCAAAACAAGTTTGAATTCTTCGATCTTCGTGCTCAAACTGGATTGATGCGCACGCTGATCATCCGCACCACATCGACAGGTGAGTTGATGGTGATTGTAGTTTTCTTTAAGGATGATGAGGAACGTCGCAATATGTTGATGAAACACCTCGGCGATTCCTTCCCTCAGATTACTTCGTTGCTATACATCATAAATGAGAAGAAAAATGACACCATCACCGATCAAGAAGTGATAACTTACAAGGGGAACGATTGCATTTATGAAGAGATGGAGGGATTGAAATTCAAGATTGGACCTAAATCTTTCTATCAAACCAACAGTGAGCAGGCATATAATCTCTACAAAGTGGCACGCGAGTTTGCCCAGTTGTCCGAAACGGATTTGGTGTACGACTTATACACCGGAACGGGTACAATTGCCAACTTCATTGCACGAAGCGTAAGTAAAGTAGTCGGCATTGAGTATGTCGAAGAGGCAATTGAAGATGCTAAAGAAAACTCTGCTGCCAATGGCATCGACAACACCTTGTTCTTTGCGGGAGATATGAAAGATATTTTGAATCAAGCGTTCATTTTGGAGCACGGTCGTCCCGATGTTCTCATCACCGAC
>DATERO010000094.1:0-10927 GCA_035271465.1 Dysgonamonadaceae bacterium
AAATAAAGCGAGTTAACGACTACTCCAAGGTTTTTTGCGCATTTAATACATGTTTTTTGATGTCACGTATGTGTTTTTATTATATGTTTGCTGACTATTAAAACAGAAGAAGAAACATGGAAATAGAAAATATAGAAATTACTTATCTCACACTCACTGCCTTCAGAAAACTACGACCATTCATGGTTGATTCATACAAATATATTTCGGATGAGATGTGGTCGGAGGATAAAATAAAAAATTTGATTAAAATTTTTCCACAAGGTCAAGTTGCAATTATAGTTAACGGTGAAGTAGCTGGCTGTGCTCTTTCTATTATTGTGGACTATGATAAATTTGACGATCATCATACTTACGATATTATAACTGACAATGAGAACTTTGGAACACACAATTCTAATGGTGATATGTTATATGGTATTGAAGTTTTCATACAGAAAAATTACAGAGGGTTGCGTTTGGGGAGAAGACTGTATGATTACCGAAAAGAGTTGTGTGAGCAATTAAATTTGAAAGGTATCGTATTTGGTGGTCGGATATCTAATTATCATCGTTACTCTCTTGAGCTTACACCTGAGCAGTATGTAAGTAAGGTGCGAAGAAAAGAGATCCATGATACTGTTTTTGATTTTCAGATGGCTAATGATTTTCAGCCTTCAAAAATAATTAAAAACTATCTGAAAGGAGATGAGGCTTCTGAAAGTTATGGAGTATTGATGGAGTGGAAGAATATCTACTATGAAAAGCCTGACAAGAAACCGACTTTTATTAAAAAGACAGTTAGAGTTGGACTCATACAATGGCAAATGCGATTGTATAGGAATTTGGATGATGTGATGGAGCAAGTGGAGTATTTCATTGACACAGTTTCTCGTTATCAGTCCGATTTTATTTTATTCCCTGAGTTCTTTAATGCGCCACTTATGTCTGAGTACAATCATCTTACTGAATCGGGTGCGATAAGAGAGTTGGCAAAATATACCAAGCCAATTGTTCAAAAAATATCTGAGTTTGCAGTTTCATATAACATTAATATTATTTCAGGCAGTATGCCTGAAATAAAAGACGAAAGGCTTTTCAATGCAGGATACCTATGTCGTAGAGATGGAACAACAGAACGATACGAGAAAATTCATGTAACTCCAGATGAAAAACGGGTGTGGGGCTTGCAGGGAGGAGATAGCTTTAAAACATTCGATACAGACTGTGGTAAGATAGGGGTTCTCATTTGTTATGATGTAGAATTCCCTGAGTTAAGTCGTATTATGGCTCAAGATGGCATGGATATTTTGTTTGTGCCTTTTCTAACAGATACGCAAAATGCTTATTCGCGTGTAAGAAATTGTGCACAATCACGAGCAATAGAAAATGAGTGCTATGTTGCCATTGCAGGTTCAGTTGGCAACTTACCCAAAGTTCAAAATATGGATATACAGTATGCGCAATCAATGGTATTTACTCCTTGCGATTTTGCATTTCCAGCAGATGGTATTAAAGCAGAGGCGACACCGAATACAGAAATGATATTAGTAGTTGACTTGGACATTGATTTACTGAGAGAGTTAAATGAATTTGGAAGTGTAACCAACATTCGGGATCGTAGAGAGGATATCTATACTGTTAAAAGAAAGCGTAAACGTGCATCTAATAAAGATGGTAGTTTTGATTGAATGTTTTCAATTATGATGGTATGGCTCATTATTGAGAATAGTCATTGCACGATAAAGTTGCTCTACAAATATTAATCGTACCATTTGATGGGTAAATGTCATTTTTGAAAGCGAAATTTTTTCGTTAGCCCTTGTTCTTATGGCTTCAGAGAAACCATACGGACCTCCTATTACAAATACGATACGCTTACCTATAGTATTTCTTTTTTTCTCCAAATATTGAGCGAACTCAACTGAACCAAGCACAGTGCCTCCTTCATCAAGCAATATAACATAGTCAGTTGGCAACAATCTGCTTAATATGAATTCGCCTTCTTTTTGTCTTTGCAGATTTTCTGTAAGCTTCTTAATCTTTTTAATGTCCGGAATGGTTTCAAGTGTAAATGGGAGATAAAAAGAGATTCTTTTAATATAATTATCAATTTCGACGGCTATTGCACTTTTATCTGTTTTTCCAATCGTGAGAAGTACAGCTTTCATATAGTTATAAAGGTGGTTTTTAGAATAAAAAAAATAATCGGCAAATATAGATATAATTTTTGTACTTTTGCACCCACATTATCAGAAGATAGACTAACTCTGAGAAAAAGGTAATGTGATATATTGTTATTGAAATTAAAGATAAGTTTTTGGTTAAATGAAACACCTTATAGATACCTTAATAAATTTAGCCTTTGCAGAAGATCTTGGAGAAGGCGACCACACCACTCTGTGCAGCATCCCTAATAATGCTTTAGGAAAAGCAAACTTAATTATAAAAGAATCGGGCATTTTGGCCGGTGTAGACGTGGCAATAGCTGTCTTTCATAAATTTGATCCTGAGCTTACTATTGACGTTCTCATTAAAGACGGAGCAAAAGTAAAACCCGGAGATGTTGTGTTTACAGTTGAGGGCAAAGTGCAATCTATTTTGCAAACAGAACGCATCATGCTAAATATTATGCAGCGAATGAGTGGAATTGCAACTACTACTAATAAGTATGTAAAACTCATTGAAGGAACTAAAGCAAAAGTGTTAGATACAAGAAAAACTACACCTGGTATGCGTATGCTAGAAAAGCAGGCAGTGAATATTGGTGGAGGAGTAAATCACAGAATTGGTTTATTTGATATGATTCTTCTGAAAGACAATCACATTGACTTTGCTGGTGGTATAGAAAGAAGTATAATAGGTGCACAGAAGTATTTGAAGGATAATAAAAAGCAATTAAAGATAGAGATTGAAGTGCGCAACATTGACGAGCTTAATGAGGTTTTGAATACTGGGGGCGTCGATAGAATAATGCTTGATAACTTCACACCCGATGAAACGAAGGTGGCAGTTGGAATTGTTAATGGATCGGTTGAGTTGGAGTCATCAGGTGGAATTACTCTAGATACTATCCGTAGTTATTCAGAAACGGGTGTTGATTATATTTCTGTTGGAGCATTAACACATTCAGTAAAAGGTCTTGATATGAGCCTCATTGCTATTAAGTAACTTTATTTATATATGTCAGACAATAACAATAAACAACTCTTGCTTGATAAGCGTTACATGCGTATGGCTCTTATTTGGGCTGAAAACTCTTATTGTAAACGGCGTCAAGTTGGTGCTATTTTGGTAAAGGATAAAATGATTATTTCTGATGGATACAATGGAACACCTTCGGGTTTCGAAAATGTATGTGAAGACGAGAATAATGTAACTAAGCCATATGTGCTTCATGCAGAAGCTAATGCTATAACAAAAGTGGCTCGCTCAAATAATAGTAGTGAGGGTGCAACATTGTATGTCACCTCCTCTCCTTGTATTGAGTGTGCTAAATTAATTATTCAATCAGGAATATCACGTGTTGTATATGCTGACTCTTATCGTTTGAGCGAGGGTTCAGAGCTTTTGAAGCGTGCTGACATAGAGATAGTGAGCATCGATTTAGCAGACGAAACAAATTGTTGAAAGAAAAAAATTAAGTTGTATAAATGAACTCCGAAAAAAGATTGCGTGCATGGCTCCCTTTGTGGATTGGGTTGTCTATTGCAGTTGGTATATTTATTGGGAACACTTATTCCATTTTCGATTTCGGGAGTGGAAAAACAGGGTCAAATAAGTTTGATTCTGTACTTAAGTATATAAATGAGTCTTACGTTGATACCATTCAGACTTCTGTTTTGCTTGAAGATGCAATACCATGTGTGATAGAAGGGTTGGATCCACACTCACGCTATTTTACGTCGGAGCAGATGCTTAGGTTGACTGAGGACTTGGAAGGTCATTTTTCTGGAATTGGCGTTGAGTTTTATGTGCAGCAAGATACAATTGTTGTGATGGGCACTATTTCTGGAGGTCCTTCAGAAGCTGCAGGGATAAAACCAGGTGATAGAATTGTTACTGTTAACGATTCAGTTGTTGCTGGCAAAAGTATATCCAATGCGGGTGTTGTAGAAAACCTTAGGGGTGAATTGGGCTCGAAGGTAAAATTGGGGATTTATAGAAAACCCAACCCAGAGCTGATTCAAATTACGGTTACACGTGGTGATATCCCAGTAAATAGTGTTGAAACTGCCTATATGATTACGGAAGAAGTTGGACTGATAAAGGTGGTGAAGTTTGGAGGGAACACTTTCAATGAGTTTATAAGTGCTTTATCAAAGCTCAAGAGTAAAGGTGCTAAGTCCTTTGTGATAGACTTACGTGGAAATGAAGGAGGATATCTAGATGCAGCAACATCTATGATTAATGAGTTTTTTCCAAAAGGAGACCTTATTGTTTATGCAGAAGGGAGAAGTTTTCCTCGTACTGATAGTTATGCAACAGGAACTGGAACTTGTAAAGAAAATGATGTTGTGGTTCTTATTGATGAGTTAAGTGCCTCATCGAGTGAAATATTTGCAGGTGCAATGCAAGATAATGATAGAGGCTTGGTTTTAGGAAGACGTTCGTTTGGAAAAGGGCTTGTTCAGAGTCAGCGTGTATTTAAAGATGGTTCAGCAATGCGTCTCACTGTAGCACGTTATTATACTGCTTCGGGAAGATCTATTCAACGAGAATACGAGAAAGGGAAAAATGCAGAATATGAAATGGAGGCAGTATATCGTTATATGCAAGGGAACTATATGGACTCAGACTCTATTAACTCTGTAGAAATGACTCCGTTTAAAACAATCGGTGGAAGAACTGTGTATGGTGGATCAGGTATTATGCCCGACATTTTTATTCCACGTGACTCAGTGGCAATGAATTCCTACTATCAATCAGTAATGAGCAAAGGTTATGTACAAGAGTACGCAGCATATTACACTGATATTAACAGATCAAAACTGGAGGATTTTGAATCATGGGAAAGATTGAATGATTATCTGAAGAAGCAACCTTTACTTTTAAATCTTGTGAGCTACGCAGATTCAAAAGGAATACGAAGAAGACCATTCTTGATTGAAGAAGCAAGAGGTTTATTAGAAAGTATTCTGCACGGATTTATTGTTAGGCATTTTTGGGGATATGATGGTTATTATCCTGTTTATTTCGAAGCAGATCCGTTGGTTAACAAGGCAGTTGAACTCATAGAAAGAGGAAAAGCCTCACCAAGTGCAATTGTTCGTGAAGCATATAAGCAAAAGTAACATAATGAAACATAAGCTTAGGAAAGAAATTTCAAAGACAAGAGCGATCTATTCGGAAGAGCAACTTAAACAATTTTCTGAAGATATTTTTAAAATACTTGAGCAAACTCAAGTGTTTTCTGATGCGAAATATATATTAGCATATTATAGTTTTCCAGGAGAGGTGTTTACTCATGACTTTATAGAAAAACACACAAAGAATAAAATAATAGTACTTCCTGTTGTTAAAAATGATGTTTTGGTGCTCAAAGAGTTCAATGGTGTGGGGAAGATGGAAAAATCAGCATTTGGTATTTTAGAGCCAGTCGGAAAAGAATTTACTGATTATTCTAAAATTGATTTAGCAATTGTTCCAGGAATGAGTTTTGATCGAAGCCTAAATCGTCTTGGTAGGGGAAAAGCTTATTACGATAGTCTACTTCCTAAGCTTGCAGCTTATTTAATAGGCATTTGCTTTTCTTTTCAGCTTAGAGAAAACATACCTTTTGAATCTCATGATTTCCCTATGAATTGTGTGATTACTCAAGATGAGATTATTTATTAGATGATCGTATCTTAATTTGATGATGATAACATATCTTACTTTTATTAAAGCTAGGTGTTTCATGAGATTTTCTTAGTGCACAATCATTATTTATTGTAATAAATAAGTATTCAAGAAGATATATTGAAAATAATGGTCGTATTCTTTGTATATCAAATTGATTCTTTGTAATTTTGTGCCGTTTTTAGCCTCAAATATAAAGGCTGAATGACATAATTGTCTCATTTTATGAAATTTAAATAGGAAGTTTATTTCAAAATAACTTGAGTCAGACCAAAAAGATTAATAGATTAAAATAAAGCAGAAAATGCCTACAATTCAACAATTAGTAAGAAAAGGACGTCGTTCGCTGACTGAAAAAAGCAAGTCGCCGGCTTTGGATTCCTCTCCTCAAAGACGTGGAGTTTGTACTAGGGTTTATACTACTACGCCAAAGAAACCAAACTCAGCTATGAGAAAAGTTGCACGTGTGCGGTTGACCAACTCTAAGGAGGTTAATGCATATATTCCCGGAGAAGGGCATAACTTGCAGGAGCACTCAATAGTTCTTATACGCGGTGGACGTGTGAAGGATTTGCCTGGAGTTCGTTATCACGTTGTGCGTGGTACATTAGATACTGCTGGTGTGAGTGGAAGAACTCAACGTCGCTCTAAGTATGGGACTAAGCGTCCTAAGCCTGGTGCTGCAGGTGCAAAAAAGTAATTGCATAATAGCAACATGTTTTATATAAACAGAAAATAATAATTTAAAACAATCAATGTTGAGATTTTTGGTGTGAGCTACTTTCTAAGGTTGAGTAAATGATTCGGAGGAATTAATTGAAGACGATTAAAGGCAACCAAACCAACATAAAACATTTTTGAAAAATGAGAAAAGCTAAACCTAAGAAAAGGCAGGTGCTTCCAGATCCTGTTTTTGGAGACGTAAGGGTGACTAGATTTGTTAACCACCTTATGTACGATGGTAAAAAAAGTATCTCTTATGATATTTTTTACTCTGCATTAGATATCGTTAAGACGAAACTGTCTAACGATGAAAAGTCAGCTCTTGAAATATGGAAAGCTGCTTTAGATAATATTACGCCTCAAGTTGAGGTAAAGTCTCGTCGAGTTGGTGGTGCAACATTTCAAGTTCCAACTGAGATTAGACCTGACAGAAAAGAATCAGTTTCGATGAAAAACCTAATCCTTTATGCACGCAAAAGAGGAGGAAAGTCAATGGCTGAAAAATTAGCTGGCGAAATTGTTGATGCATATAACAGCCAAGGGGCTGCATTTAGACGAAAAGAAGATGTGCACAGAATGGCCGAAGCAAACCGTGCTTTTGCACACTTCAGATTTTAAATAGAAAGATTAGGTAAGAAAGATGGAAAAAGGTTTAAAGAATACATTGTTATATACACGCAATCTCGGCGTTATGGCTCATATTGATGCTGGTAAGACTACTACATCAGAGCGCATATTGTTTTATACAGGACTAACTCATAAGATTGGTGAAGTGCATGATGGTGCTGCTACCATGGACTGGATGGAACAAGAGCAAGAGAGAGGAATTACTATTACTTCAGCTGCAACAACTACAAGCTGGAAGTATGATGACCAAACATATAAAATTAATTTAATTGATACTCCAGGACACGTTGACTTTACTGTAGAGGTAGAGCGTTCTTTACGTGTGTTGGATGGGGCTATTGCTGCATTTTGTGCAGTAGGAGGAGTTGAGCCACAGTCTGAGACTGTTTGGCGTCAAGCCGATAAATATAATGTCCCACGTATAGGGTATGTGAATAAGATGGACCGCTCAGGCGCCAACTTCTTAGAGGTTGTGAGTCAAGTGAAATCTGTTTTACGTGCAAATGCATGTCCAATTCAAATTCCAATTGGCGCAGAAGAAGGTTTTAAGGGTGTAGTTGACTTGGTAACTATGAAGGCCTTGATTTGGCACGATGAAACAATGGGTGCAGATTATCACGTAGAGGAAATCCCCGAAGATTTACTTGATGAGGCTAAGGAATGGCGTGAGAAAATGCTGGAAAGTGTAGCAGAGTGCGATGATGCTTTGTTGGAAAAGTTTTTCGAAGATCCTGATTCTATTACAGAAGATGAGATTCGTGCTGCCATTCGTAAAGGGACAATATCTATGCAAATCAATCCAATGGTTTGTGGTTCTTCTTTTAAGAATAAAGGAGTTCAAGCATTATTAGATGCTGCATGTGCATATTTGCCCAGTCCTTTGGATGCAGGAGCAATTGAAGGAACAGATCCAGCTGATTCATCAAAAGTATTGCTACGTCACCCCGATCCTGAAGAGCCAATGTGTGCTCTTGCTTTTAAAATTGCAACCGATCCTTTTGTAGGTCGCTTGTGTTTTTTTAGAGTATATTCAGGTGTTTTGAATGCAGGTTCATATGTATATAACACCCGTTCAGGTAAGAGAGAAAGAATTTCACGTATTTTCCAAATGCACTCAAATAAGCAAAATGCAAAAGATGCAATTGGCTGCGGTGATATTGGAGCAGGAGTAGGTTTTAAAGATATTCGCACTGGAGATACATTGTGTGATGAAAAGCATCCTATAACTCTTGAGTCAATGGATTTTCCTGATCCGGTTATTGGGATTGCGGTTGAGCCTAAGACTCAAAAAGATTTGGATAAACTATCAGTAGGATTAGCTAAATTAGCAGAAGAGGATCCTACTTTTACTGTTAAGTCAGATGATGAAACAGGACAAACAGTTATTTCTGGTATGGGAGAGCTTCACTTAGAGGTTATTATTGATAGACTTAGACGAGAGTTTAAAGTGGAGGCTAACCAAGGTCGTCCACAAGTATCATATAAAGAGGCAATATCAAAACCAGTTGAATTTCGTGAAACATATAAGAAACAGACAGGTGGTCGTGGTAAGTTTGCAGATATAATTGTAAGAGTAGAGCCTGTAGATGAAGACTTTGAAGGTGAATTGCAATTTATTGATCAAGTTAAGGGTGGTAATATACCAAGAGAATATATACCTTCCATTCAGAAAGGTTTTGAGCGTGCAATGAAAACGGGTGTGTTAGCTGGATATCCTTTGGACCAATTAAAGGTAACTGTAATAGATGGATCTTTCCATCCTGTTGACTCTGACCAACTTTCATTTGAGATTTGTGCGATTCAGGCATTTAGACATGCTTCAGAAAAAGCAAGTCCAGTTTTGAAAGAGCCTATAATGAAAGTAGAAGTTGTAACTCCTGAAGAAAATATGGGAGATATTATTTCTGACTTAAATAAACGTCGTGGACAAATAGAAGGAATGGAATCTAACCGCTCAGGTGCTCGTATTGTAAAAGCAAAGGTACCTTTAGCAGAGATGTTTGGTTATGTAACATCTTTGAGAACTATCTCATCAGGCCGCGCAACTTCAACTATGACATTCTCGCATTTCGAAGTAGTCTCTTCTTCAATTGCAAAGCAGGTGCTTGCTGAAGTTTCAGGACGAGAAGATTTGATTAAATAATATAATAATTTTATGAGCCAAAAAATCAGAATTAAACTGAAATCCTACGATTATAGCTTGGTGGATAAATCGGCAGAAAAGATCGTAAAGACAGTAAAAGCTACAGGTGCTGTTGTTAGTGGCCCTATACCACTTCCAACACACAAACGTATTTTTACAGTAAATCGTTCAACATTTGTAAATAAAAAATCGCGCGAACAGTTTGAACTTTCATCCTTCAAGCGCTTGATTGATATTTACAGCTCTACAGCAAAAACAGTTGATGCACTTATGAAGCTTGAATTGCCAAGTGGTGTTGAGGTTGAAATTAAAGTATAAACTCGCCTTAATTTTAGTTTTTATAATGGAAACTATTATTTAGTAGTGAGAAAGATATTATATACTATTATTAATAACATAGCTTTCAGGATAGATTAAAATTCTTGAGAGCTAAATAAAAAACAGAGAAATGCCAGGATTAATTGGAAAAAAAATCGGAATGACATCCGTTTTCAGTGCCGATGGAAAAAACATTCCATGCACTGTTATTGAAGTGGGTCCTTGCGTTGTTACTCAAGTTAAAACTACCGAAACTGATGGATACGAATCCATTCAAATCGGTTTTATGGAAAAGAAAGAAAAAAGTTCCGTAAAACCCGAAATCGGTCATTTTAAGAAAGCTGGAGTAGCACCTATGAGACACTTGGCTGAGTTCAAAGATTTTGGAGATAGATTTAAACTAGGAGAACAAATCACCGTAGACATTTTTGAAGATGTTGTATTTGTGGACGTAGTTGGTATCTCAAAAGGTAAAGGTTTTCAAGGCGTAGTTAAACGTCACGGTTTTGCCGGTATGCATGCATCTCACGGAGAAAAGCATAAGAAAAGACATTCAGGCTCCATTGGAGCTGCTTCTTATCCAGCCAAAGTTTTTAAGGGAACAAGTATGGGTGGGCAAATGGGTAACGAACGAGTAACTGTTCAAAACCTTCAAGTCATTAAAGTAATTCCGGAACATAACCTTTTATTGCTTAAGGGTTCTGTACCTGGAGGGAAAGGTTCAATATTATACATAGAGAAATAAAATGGAATTAAGTATATACAATATAAAAGGCGAAATAACAGATAAAAAGGTTACGCTAAATGATTCCATATTCGGAATAGAACCTAACAAACATGTTATTTGGTTAGATGTAAAACAATACAGAGCTAATCAACGTCAAGGTACACACAAAACTAAGCAGCGTAACGAAATCACAGGAAGTGGGCGTAAAATTATACGTCAAAAAGGTAGTGGTGGTGCACGTAGAGGAGATGTGAAGTCACCTATCTTAATTGGTGGTGGAAGAGCATTTGGTCCAAAGCCACGCGACTATGGCTTTAAGTTAAATAAAAAAGAAAAAGTTTTAGCTCGTAAATCTGCACTTTCTTTAAAAGCTAAAAACAATGCCATTATTGTAATTGAGGATTTCGATTTAGAAAGACCCAAAACAAAAAGTATTGTTGAAATGACTAACAATTTGAAGCTTAATAATAAAAAGCTGCTTTTAGTTTTACCAAGTCAAAATAAAAACGTATATTTGTCGGCCCGAAATTTGAGCAACGTTAATATCGTAACAGCTTCAGATATAAATA
>DATERO010000095.1:0-4590 GCA_035271465.1 Dysgonamonadaceae bacterium
ACACTTTGAGAAAATAACTGCATTAGATTTTTCAGCACGATACATTCGCATACCCATTCAATTGCAAGAGCAGGGTTATGCACGTTATGTGATGAAGGATGAGGGAGAGTTGGTGTTCTATCGTGATGTGGTTTTATCCGATTTTGCATTGGGTAAAAATAAGGAGAACATCACCTTTATGCAAGACAATGCACAAAACCTAAAACCTGTTTACAAAGGCTATGATGTGATTGTTGCTCCCAATTTGTTGGAAGAGCTAAACGATCCAATTGATTTCTTAGCTAATATTCATACCCGACTAAACGAAAAGGGATACCTCATTCTTACATCTACTTACAACTGGAAAGATGAGGTGAGAGAGAACTGGCCAGGTGGTTTCAAAAAAGATGGCGAACCTGTTACTTCGTTAGATGGTATTAAAGAGATATTGGAAGAGAACTTTGTACTTGAACGTGACCCAATTTCGTTGAAAGAAAAAGTGAAACATTCATCGCGTGTGGCTGTTGAGAATTTGTCGGAGATAACGTTTTGGAAGAAGAGGTAGATGAGGTTTGGGTTATGAGATATGGGGTTTGGGGTATGGGGGTGTGTTAATGCCTGATAGACGTTGACCACTTGTGTGGGGCAATCTTAATGAGACCACACGAAAGGATTCGTGCGATAGCGGGGTAAACCACACGATACAATCGTGCGGCAGCGGTGATGAGTTATGAGGTAAAAAGTAGAGACGCCCAAATTGGACGTCTCTGTTATTGTATAGTGGTTAAGGTTGAAGCTTTATAGTCCAAACCATCTTGTAAATGCTCCAAAGATTGGATCATTTTCGGCTGGTCTTTTCTCATCCTTTTTCTTTTTCTTCTTGGGCGCTAATACGTGCAGTCCTTTGGGAATAATTTTTACGTTTATCTCTTTGCCAGCATCTACCGATTCTCCATCTATGTGCATTGCACCCGAACGGTTTCGCTTGATGTTTAAATCGGATGTGAGTATTTGGATCACTTTATTGTTTTTGTGTAAGCTCTTGGTGAAAAGCTGAATGGTTGTTTGTGGCATTTCTAACGCATTGATGGGCTTTATCAGTGAAACATTCATTTTGCCATCTTCCATGTCTGCTCCTGGAGCAATGTATGCTTCATTGCCATATTGCGATGCATTGGCACAGGTCACTACAAAGGCTTTCTCTTTTAGAGTATTGCCATCGTACGTTAACTCATAATCTTCCGATTTGAAATCGATTACACTTTCCAATATGTTTTTCACATAACCAATAGGTCCTCTCATCTTTTCGTCGGCAAATTTTTCACTCACAAAGGCATCAAAGCCCACACCACAAGTGCAAAAGAAAATATGTTCGTTGGCAATACCATAATCTATGGTTCGCTCAACACCTTTTGTGATAGTTTCGATGCTCTTATCAATTGTCATTGATATATTTAAATCGCGAGCCAACCCATTGCCCGAACCAAGAGGGATGATACCTAATACGCATGGTGTACCTACCAATGCTCTAGCAATTTCGTTGACAGTTCCGTCACCACCAGCAGCAATGACGTATTTATAATCTTCTTCAACGGCACTCTTTGTAATTTCAGTTGCATGACCAGCATAACCCGTTAGACGAATAATCACGTCATACTTCTTTGGGTCGAAGGCAGAGGCTATTTTCTCTGGAATTGATTGTTTACCACCTGTTCCTGAAACAGGATTGATAATCACACATACTTTTTTCTTAGCCATGTATAAGCAAATATTGTTTTGTGCAAATATACCTATATTTGGCAATCTTACATATTTAATTAATCAATATTTGTGCTATCATTCATAGTTGGTTACCTTTGCAACAAAAAAATTGAAGAACTTAACATACAGACCCGATAGTTTGATTTTTGATATGGACGGAACCCTTTGGGATAACGTCGATAACTATGTGATTTCATGGAATAGAGCGCTTGATAATTTAGGTTATCCTCCAACTCTTACACGCAAACAAATGATTGCAGAGATGGGTAAAGAGGTTCGAAAAATTGTAGAAGATCTGTTCCCTGATGTGTCGGCTGAAAAGATAGACCTTCTGCTTGATGAGATAGATGTGGAGTATAACAAGTTAATTCCCACAATGAAGTCAAAGGTTTATCATCATGTAATAGAGGGTTTGAATCAACTTAAAACGAAGTACAAACTCTTTTTATTGAGTAATTGTGAAGAAGGTGGTCTTGTCAACTTTATGAACTATACCAAAACCAATCATCTGATTTTGGACTACATGGAATATGGACAAAACAATATGCCAAAAAGTTTCAACTTGAAGTTATTGAAAGAGAAGCATCAATTGAAAAGTCCCATATATATAGGCGATACTGAGGGAGACAGTCGTCAATCGTCTTTGGCTGACATTCCCTTTGTATTTGTAACCTATGGTTTTGGAAAAACAGAGCAATTCAATTTGCAGTTTCACTCATTTGAAGAGCTCACCGAATACTTCATGTCATTGTAAAGAAAAGAAAAGATTGTTGAATGCAGCCACTTTACGTATTAATTGTTGTAGCGGTTTACTTGGGGATGTTGATGTTGATATCATATCTCACAGGAAAGAAGGGTGGAGATAATGATGCATTCTTTCGTGCCAATCGTCAATCAAAATGGTACGTAGTTGCATTTGGAATGATTGGAACATCCATTTCGGGTGTAACCTTTATTTCTGTTCCTGGGTGGGTTCGATCCATCGACATGACTTATATGCAAATGGTGTTTGGCTTTTTTGCTGGATATCTTGTCATTGCTTATATATTGCTACCTCTTTACTATAGACTTAACCTCACTACTATCTATGGTTATCTGGATACTCGCTTTGGGAGGAAGTCTTACAAAACGGGTGCTTGGTTCTTTCTCCTTTCCAAAATAGTGGGGGCAGCAGCAAGGCTATATTTAGTTGCATTTATATTGCAGTCACTGGTGTTTGATGCATTGGGAGTACCTTTTATTATTACTGTCATTGGCATCATCTTTATCATTTGGATGTATAGCTACCGCAGTGGTATCAAAACAATTATATGGACTGACTGGATACAAACATTTTTGTTCATCACTGCACTGATATTGATTGTTTGGCAATTGGCATCACGCATGAATTTGGATTTTGCGGGAGTAATCACCGCAGTGAAAGATAGTCCACACTCGCGCATTTTCGTCTTTGACAATTGGGCAAGCACTCAAAACTTCTTTAAACAGTTCTTTAGCGGTATGTTCATTACCATTGTTATGACGGGGTTGGATCAAGATCAAATGCAAAAGAACCTGACTTGCAAAAACCTGAAAGATGCACAAAAGAATGTTATATCATACGGTTTTGCATTTACACCCATCAACTTTTTGTTTCTGTCATTGGGAGTTTTGATTCTTTTGTTTGCTCAGCAAAACAATATATTGTTGCCCGATGTAGCCGATCAGATATTGCCCTTCATTGCAAGCAATCACTTAGGCTCAATTGCATTGGGAGTATTTATTGTGGGTATTGTTGCAGCCGCTTTTTCAAGTGCCGACTCTGCACTCACTGCTCTGACAACTTCCTATTGTGTGGACATATTGGGGATGAACAACAATGAAAACAAACCAGAGGTGGAGAAATCTAATATTAGAACGCGCAAGGTGACACATTTGGTGATTAGTGCCATATTTGTAGCCATCATCATGATTATTTATGCCATTGGTTCGGACAGTATCATTGATGCGATATACCGTATAGCTTCATATACATATGGCCCTTTGTTGGGATTGTATTTATCGGGACTTTACACCAAACTGAAACCAAAAGACAAGTGGGTGCCTTATGTGGCAATACTTTCGCCCATCATATGCTTTGCAATAGAGTTGGCAATGATGCATTTCTATTCTTACAAAATGGGATATGAAATGCTTCTGATAAATGGTTTAATTACAGTGATTGGCGTGTGGGTGATATCGGTGAGTAATAATGAGTATAAACAACTAAAAACAACAAAACTATGATAATAAAAAGTGCTGAATTCGTAATAAGCAACACCGATTATAAAAGCTGTCCGCAGGACGGAAAACCTGAGTATGCTTTCATTGGAAGGTCCAACGTGGGTAAGTCTTCGTTGATAAATATGCTCACCAATCGCAAAGGATTGGCTCTGACTTCGTCAACTCCTGGAAAAACCATGCTGATCAATCATTTTCTGATCAACGATGAGTGGTATTTGGTCGATTTGCCGGGATATGGTTATGCCCGAAGAGGCAAGGAAGGGCGCGAACAACTGCGTATCCTTATCGAAGATTACATATTGGAGCGCACCGCAATGACTGCTTTGTTTGTATTGGTGGACAGTCGTCATTCTCCGCAAACCATCGACTTAGAGTTTATGGAATGGTTGGGCGAAAACGGAATCCCTTTCTCTATTGTTTTCACAAAAGGGGACAAACAAAGCGCCAGTAAACTTGCGCTCAATGTAAGTAGCTACAAAGAAGAGATGTTGAAATCGTGGGAAGAGTTGCCCCCCATCTTCATTACTTCGTCAGAAACAGCAAAGGGTAGGGAAGAGGTGTTGGGTTATATTGAAGAAGTCACTAAAA
>DATERO010000096.1:0-4771 GCA_035271465.1 Dysgonamonadaceae bacterium
CACGTATACGGCATATATATCGATAGCGACGGCATGAAAAGAGCAGAGGGAAAAGGGCTTGATTTTAGCGATTTAATACCTGAAGAGCAGGTTATTTATTTTTAGTTTTTAGCCCTCGAAAGGGGGCTTTTTAAGGTGGTAAACAATGAAAAAGCATTATATTTTTTATTATAACAAACATGGGTTTGCTAGGTCTTTATTTTTAGATAACAGATTAAGCGTTGAAAACATGATTAAAAAAGGTCATGAATTGGCTTCAATGTGGGGAGATTTTGAAAAGTTTGAAATAAGACAAGATATAAGCGGAATGGAAAAAAGCATAACAGGCTTTATATATTTATAAGGGGGTTTATGTGTACTATGTAAACTTTTATGATGCGGAAGGCTTCCTAGCTTTGACACATTATTTAGAAAACGGCTTGTCTAGAGATGAGCAAACAGAGAGAGCTAAAGAAATAGCAAGTAATTACAAAGAGCTAAACATAAGGCATTTTGAGATAATAAAAGAAAACGCTTTTACTTTGTAATGATTCAAAAGATATGATATAATATTTATAGTCAATTGGGGCTTGTGTAGTATAACACTATGCAAGCCTTTTTTTATGGTCAATTGGGACTTGTAGCGGTATCGCTATAGGTCTTTTTTTATATAGGGGGCTTGTATGTACAGAACACAAGAAAACACAAGGGAGAGAAAAAGCACAGCAAGCAAAACCTCGAAGAACAGGGACAGGCGGAAAAACGAAATCGGATACAGGAAAAAAAGATTTTGAAATATATATGGAAACCCATTCTGATTGGGGCTTCTGTTCTATTCTGACTTGAGTAACACTTCTTTTTCTAAACAATCTTTTATAAAAAACACAAATAGTATTACTAAAAAAGAGAGTGAAAATATCGGTTTTTCAAAACACCCTTATATAGGTCTATTAAAAATAATCAGCTGATTATATATAAAAAACGATAAAAAAAGTATAAAAGTACTTGACAAATAAATATACACGATGTATAGTATATACAGTACGAAGGAGGTACAGAATGAGTGAATTTAAGTTAAATCATGTGAACATTACAGACTTAGGTGATGTTATTGTTCTTGACAATGGTAGAAGCCGAGCAGAGGTAAGTATTGACTTGTTTGTAAGTCAACTTGACGCTCTTATAGACCTTTTAAGCGTTACACAAAGTGAAGCGAAGGACGATGGGTACGAGAGCGGTTTTGAAAATGGCTATAGTGATGGTAAATATGATGGCGGTTGTCATCGATGTAGAGACTAAGGAGGTTTAGAATGGGTAATGTTATAGCACCAGAAGAGCTAAAAACAGAACTGGTTGTCATGAACGACAATGAATTAAACATGAGTGAATTAGGTAACTTTGAGGAGTACAAAGCATTCATTCAAAAGACAGTTGACAGTGTTAAGGGTATCAAACTAACTGATACAAACTTACCAGAAGTTAAAGCGGTTAAAAGCCTTATCGTGTCTTTAAGAACAAATACTACTAAGATACAGAAAGATTGGATAGCTTTTAATATCAATTCAAGAAAGAACATTGCAAACGCTTCTTTTGAGTCTATCTTATCGGTTATCGCAGAAAGTGAAAAACAGATTGATGATGAGCTAAACAAGTATGAAGAAGAGCGAAAGGCGGGCTTGCTTTATATGTTTGAAACCTACATTGCAGAGCAAAACGAGATATTCAAACTTGATGAGAAAAACCTAGAGCGAATTGAAATCAAGTCAAACTACTTTAATGTTACAAAAAAAGAAGCTGATGTCTTTAATGATATAACAAGCCAATTTGTAGCAATCAAAAAAGAACTCGATGAAAAAGCAGAAGCCGAAACAGCAATCAAAAAAGAATGCGAAGGTTCAACTCTTAATGCCGATGTTTATATCGAAATGCTTTCTTTCAAAACTCCGTTATCTATCCTCTCTCAAATAAAAGAGGAAAAAGAACGGGTAGCGAGGCTTGAGGAAGAGAAAATTGCGAAGGCAGTAGCTGAAAAAGAAGCTGAAATTGAAAAAGAGGTTGTAGAGCGACTTACAGAAAAAGAAAACGTTATTGAACCTAAATTCAATGCAGTTGAAGAATTTGAAGAGGAAATTATTGCCGACAATGTTGTTGTTAACAGACTTGACAGTGTTGTTACTGACGAAACAAAAACATTAAGTGTTAAGCTAACGTATAAAGCAAGCCAAGCGAGAATGATAAACGACTTTTTTAAGAACAATAACATAAAGGTGGACGTGCTATAATGAGTTTACGGTTTTATGAAGATGAGCATAAATACTTCTTTAAGAACCGAGAATTAAGCGGTATAACAAGCGTGATTGGAAGGGAGCTAGGTATATCCTACCCTTCCCACGTACCGCATATTCAAAAGGCTATGCTTAGAGGAAGTGCCATTCACAAAGAAGTTGAGGACGAGCTAAACGGTCTAGACAGGGCTACAGACTTTGAGGCAAGGTGGGTATTAGATAGACTATACACAAGATATCCACAAGAGAAGTTTTCATACCTTCCAGAGTTTCTTGTATCCGACTTTAGACTTTTCGCTTCAAGCATTGATATTCTGGTCGTAGAAAGAGGAAGCGACAACGTTGTTTTGATTGATATTAAAACGGGTGTGTTCAAGCAAACATATTGCGAATGGCAACTAGGTATTTACGATTTGTTTTTAAGAAACTGTATTGGAGAAGTAAATGCTACACATAGAGTGTATAACACTAAAGTGTTTCAAGACTTTCCTGTCCTGATTAAAGACAACAAACGGTGTCAAGATTTGCTAGACAAACACTCTGACTTATCGCCTTCTTTCGGACTAGAAGATATTGCGACAGACTTAGATAAAAGAGAAGTGTATAATAAATACCTAGATGTAAGAAGCAACGTTTTTTAAGGAGCTGGCGTATCGAGTGTTATAACGGTACGCTCTTTTTCTTCAACTGTTACCTTTGCTATTTGAGATACCACATATTGTATTTGAGCCTGATAGATTGCTATTGGGCTTTTTTTATCAAATGTTTGTAGAGCTTTAATTAAATCCCCTACAGTATCGATTGTTGAGTTTACAGCCATGTTTTCGTCCTTTTCATATAATCTTCTAGATGATTGAGAAACGCTTTAATTACGTTTGTCATTGACTTAGAGCCAAGCTCTTTTAATACTAATAATATGCTATCATGTAAATCTTCGTCAATACGTGCCGAAAAGCCTGTATCACCCTCTGGAACTTTACTAATTAAATCTACATCTTCTTTATACATAGCGTTTAAGTAGTGATATATCTTTGACGGCATTTTAACAACATCTCCGAGATACAATACTTCGTGCTTCCTGATTAGAAACATAAATATGTATACATACAATAGCGACTTGTTTGTTACCGTTTGTCCTGTAGCCTCGTTTGTTATATCAAATGCCTTACAAAACCGTTCCATCGTCTCAATGTTGTTTTTAGATAGCTTGCAATGTATTACCTTCGTTTTCATATATCCTCCTTGCTTAGCAATTCTTCTTCTTTGTTCTCTATCTCATAGCGTAAAATCGCCTTACTCGACATAACCTCATTATAAAAACCTTCAAACATTAAATCCTTTCGTCTCTTTTCTCTAAAATACGACTCCAGAGTTTCGCCAAGAGGCTTTCCCTCATAGCTTTTTTTGTGTTCTTCCCATTCTTTTATCGGTATGTTCAATGTCATATGCTTTTCTCCACTGTTTTAATAACACTCTCTATAAACCGCTCCATATCACCTGTTATCATATCTGTGAACTCGTGATACGCTTCCATCTGTCGTAATATATTATCTTTTAATCTCACGGGAAAAACATTGTTTTTTATATCCACGATAAGATTCTCCAGTTTTATCCATGCTTCGTTGCGTAATACAATGCTACCCCATGCGTCTCCGTAAATGAATTTCTTACCTTTTTCTTTGCCTAGATATTTATTTGTAATAACCTCTAGTGGTGCACCCACCTCTTCTGTTACAAAAATAGGTGAAAAATAATCCCTGTGCTTTATGTAAACATCATTCCCTTTAATAAAAAGAGGGCAAACACATTTTTTTGGAATGTATGTTACTGAGTATAACTGTTTTATTCCGTTTAACTCTTTTGGCTTTGCAAGTTTTTTGTCGCTATGCTTGCGGAAGCTTACTAAGCTAAAAACAGTTTTCATGGTCTACCACCCACTTAATCATTTCCCTTCTACTCCAATAAATAATCTAACGAACACATCACATATGATACACTGAGAACAGTCAAGCACATACAAAGTATTCTCTTCCAGCCACCCCACCAAACAAAATCGTCTATCCTCTTTTTTATCCACTTAATCATTTTGTTTCTCCTAACGTCTCACATTGTCAGTTTGAAGCAGTTTTTGGGATTCTTCCTTGTTCACGGAAATAGCATTTACCGGGACGCCCCTTGAAATTTTTGAAAGCAACAACTCTGCATTGTCGATATAGAACGCTTCAATGTTTTTACTACAGAATGAACCACTTAAGTATTCATCATATGTAATTGGGAAAAGAATCTGTTCCCCGATTTCTTCGGCGGTCTTTGAAATTCTGTAAGCCTCTTCATGGCTATGGCAGACGATATACCCGCCTTCCTGTGATGCTATTTTAATAAGCTCCGTCGTCTTTCCGGCTTGCCTCGGTTTATGGATAACTTTCATTTTGCACCTCCTTAGTCTGTGTGTAAATCTAAATTATTTTTTGTCGGTGTTTTTGGCACCTTTCTGTTTATCTTGCTCA
>DATERO010000097.1:0-2196 GCA_035271465.1 Dysgonamonadaceae bacterium
AACATAGGACGCATTTCCAGTGTTCCTTTAGTTACACGATAAGCTCGCTCTATTACCCACAATCCATTATACTGCTCGTAAACTTCTTTTGCTGGAAGTGTTGTATTAGTAATGTACCCTTTCAATCCATCCCATCTTTCATCATCTTTAATTTTCTCTTGATTAATTCTAACCTTTACATTATCTGCAATTTCTAAGAACTTATTATAGCCCCGCTTATTTAGATTCTCTTTAGTGATATTCCCACTCTTAAATGCTTTCTGCAACCGTTTTACGCCTTTTTCTCTATTGTATTTATCTTTTTTATCTCTATTAGTTGAGTAGCCAATAATCAATCTAGTGTTGCCTTTTAATGTTTCATTAAACTCTTCATCCTTCTTTTCTAACGACAGTATCCATTGCTTTACTTTTTCAGTTTCAGTTTTTATTTTGGCACCGATAATATATTTATAGCCTCCTGATTCTAGGAGAGATATATTTGATTTGTTCATTAATCCAGAATCAGCAACGACAATAAAATCATCTAATTTAAAGCGATCTACAAAGTCTTCGACTATGGGAAGCATCGTTCTCCCTTCATATTGTGATCCATTGAAAAGTGAGTATGAAAGGGGATATCCTTCTTTACTAACAAGTAATCCCAGCACAACTTGAGGTTGGCTATGTTTACCATCTTTTGAAAACCCAGCTTCTCGAAGCTCATCACCATGATCAGATTCAAAATAAAGGGTAGTTACATCATAAAACATCAAGCCAATCTTTCCACCTAAAATTCTTTTTGTATGCTCTACACTTAGCTGTTGTATCCTCTCTTGTTGTGTGTTATACAATTTATCTAAGTAACGATAAATTTTATGCAGTTGAATATCTTCATCAAAGTAAGACTTTAAATAATCTACTGTTGCCGATTTACTCATTGGTTGACTTAATCGAGCAATTACCAAATGCTTTAAAATATTGTCATCTACTGAATCAAAGCCAACTATTTTAAACACTTGATTTAATATCAATTGGGTGCCGTTTAATAATACTTTTTCCACATTGGAAAGCAAGTAGTCAATTACTTGTTTCTCTTCTTGTTCTCTTGTAGCTTGATCAAAAAAATCCAGATTGCCACAGTGAGTTTTAATCCACTTTTGGCCTTCCTGGCACAGTAATTCTATCTCGGAGTTATCACTGCTTATACCAATAGTTACTAGCTCTTTAAAGCTCTTTCGACTTTTGTCTACAACTACAACGCTAGTTGAACCAGAACGATTTTTCTTTTTGCGAATAAACATACACAAAAGTACATATATTTATGCTTGCGTCACCCAAACGGGTGATGCGAAAATCATATACAGCTGAAAAACAGGTGTTTCCTAAACAGTAAATTTAGAGGTGTCGAAGTCAGGTGATAAATGAATTATTGCTTTTAGCTACAACAGTGACTCTGAAAAGAATAATACTGAGCTACTGTGACTACAAGCTTTCAAGTAGCGTTTATTTATGATTCTTTTGAGAAGAAGGAAAAATGGACATTACCATATTTACGCTCTTCGATAAATAGAGGATGGTCTGTAAAAGTGTTCTTTTTGGAATGTTCAATTATGAAAATACCATTTGGCTTTAATAGGTTAAGCTCAAGTATTTTTGTTGGGATACTACTTAAGTCTTCTAAGTTGTATGGTGGATCTGCAAAGATTAAATCGAATGATTGATTGCATGATTTAATAAACGAAAACACATTTGCTTTTATTGTTAGCAGCTCTTTCGCATCTAATTTTTCTTTTACTTTTTCAATAAAGGCATGATTTTTTGCACTCGACTCAACACTAACAACATGTTTACATCCGCGAGAAACCATCTCTATGGCTATACTTCCAGTGCCAGAGAATAGGTCTAATGCATCTGTCTCCTCCCATTCAATACGATTGTTCAGAATATTAAATAGACTTTCTCTTGCAAAGTCTGTTGTTGGCCTTGCAGTGAAGTTAGTTGGTAGTTGAAATCTTCTTGATTTATATTTTCCACTTATTATACGCATAATAGAGATAGAATTTCTGTGGGGATATCGCTTTGTTTAATTTTCACACCGTCGGGGAGTTCAATTGATAACTCTTTAGCACTTGAAATCAATTTCTTATGAGTTTCAATAGATGCACTATGTTGCTCTGTTTTTCCCATAAAGAAAAGTGCATCTGTTTTAGCATCCAT
>DATERO010000098.1:0-10039 GCA_035271465.1 Dysgonamonadaceae bacterium
AAGGTCCTCTTTCAAGATAGAAGTTGTTTTTAAAATCCATAGCCCCTCCATTTGCCTTCTGCTCATATAACATCTTTACTATCTCAACAAAGTTCTCGTCTTTACCTTTCTCTAGCACGTACTCTTTTGGGTCTTTGCGTATAACATATACAGTGCCTTCTCCATAGCTATATTCTCCTTCTATAGGATTTGCAATCATATCCATTTGTTCAAACAGGTGTTCAGATGGCGAGCTGTAATGGTAGTTGTTTCTGTTCCACCACTCTTCTACAGATTGGAAAGGGTCTTTATCTTTTCCACTATAAACCAAAACTCCACCCTCTTTTACCCACTCTGCAATATGAGTATGAGGCTGGGCTGATAAGGGTTTCATATTTGAATAGCTCATCAAAAGCACTTTTGTGTTCTTTAAAGCTTCGGGATAAGAAGTGTTTTCTATGTGAGTAATATTAACAGGTACCCCACGTTTTAAGAATGGCATAGCTAAGCCATAAAAGTTTGAGAGATTAGGGTCTTGATACTCATCGTCTGGAGCATAATGTTGAAACATCATTGAGTTGGCCATCAACACACTTACTCCATTTGGTCCGTTTACTCTATTTTCTGATACAGGCATATTATTAAGCGTGTTAATCATTACTTGTATCTGAGTAGAGTAGAATCGGGGTATTCTCTCCTTTTCGTCACTATCTGCACTTTTTTGATAGAGTCCTTCGTATATTCTTCCTGGCCAAGGCATTACTTCATAGTTGGCAATTTGTGGATAGAGCAACTGTGCAGTAAAGGTAGCTTCGTAGTTCTCTTTAAAATCGCTCCAGTCTCTAGGTCTATCTTCAATAGGGTCTGTTAAGAAAAATATTTTCCTGCCAGTTGGCGCAGTCATCGATTCCATTGAGCCATACTCAAGAAAAGCGGTTTCGAATACCCGTTCTTTTACAGTTCCATCAAAATAGTTGGGTGCACGGCTTGTTCCTGTCCACACTTGTGCTATATACCCATCTATACTTTCAAGAGAAGCTAAACTAGCTTCGGGGCTCACAATTTCCCATTGAGAATAGTTGATGAGAGAATGCGTGGGCACATAGCATCTAATATCCATTCCTTTACTCTTACCATAAGCTTTTGCATAAGTAAACACCTCGTCTAGCGCATTATAGTACAATTGATACTTCAACTTGTTTGAGAGGTAGGTGTTTTCTGCAGACTCATGTGGTGCTCGCCAATCAAAACCATAATATTTTTTCCACTCCTGTTTAAAAGCTTCGCTATATCCTGCGCGCGTCCAAAATTCAGGTTCTTCTAAATATATGGCATCAATACCTGCATCAATTACTCTTTTGATGTGTGCTTCTTTTATATATTTGAGAAAGTTCTCTGTTGGAACAATATATGGAACCATTGGGCCATGCCAAATAGTATCGCCATTTTGCTCAACTTGTCCTTCATCAAAATGAGTTTCTCCATCCCACTCCCCAGTAAAATAGTCTTGATAATCTCCCCATGCAATACCCGTCATGAAGTGCGTTTTGTAGCCTTTGTCTCTCCAACTTTGTACACGTTCTTCGAAAGTCATGCTCGGTTTTTCATCGGAAGGGTTACCCCTAACACCATAAATAATTG
Source organism: Dysgonamonadaceae bacterium (assembly GCA_035271465.1). Taxonomy (GTDB): domain Bacteria; phylum Bacteroidota; class Bacteroidia; order Bacteroidales; family Dysgonomonadaceae; genus UBA2632. The sequence continues at coordinate 1,621 of DATERO010000098.1, forward strand.
CAACATCACTCCTAATGTCTATTGTTGGTTTCCAGGGTTGAGCTGTTTGGAATACAGTCTTTTCGGTCTGTTTTACTGTTTTATTTGTTTTGTTGCTTTCTTTACAGCCGATAAGCATCAAGCTACATGCAAATATAAGCGATAGTATTTTTTTCATCATCAAAGGTGTTTCTATTTACTCTTTTTATTAGAGTCTTATTATTTTAAAGTGTCTGTTGTTCAATTTCATTTTGTCTAACAGTACGATTAAACGTAACTGACTTCTGTTTTACAAAACTACTAATAAATTAAATTTATTCAGTAATAGAACTTTTTTATTTCTGCTGGTGTGAATAAAGTATAAAATGTGGGTTTCTATTAACAATGTTGTCGCTTTATTACTTCTCTTTTGCTAATTGACATTCTGATTAAATATTCGAGATTTTAAAAATCAGATGGTCTAATTTTTAATGATTGAGTTCCTTTTTTTCTCTTAAATAGTTTTAATGTGTTTATATGACACCTTCAATTTAATAGATCTGACGTAGTCTCTATTTTTCTTTTTAATATTTATTGTATGAGGTGGTGTAGTGTAATTATCAGTTAGTCAGTGGCCTTGTTAGCTTTTTTAATTTTTATTAGTTCTCAATTAAGTCAAAATTAAGCTTCAAGGCGTATCCTTCCTTTTCTTTGTGTTTCTATAAATAAGGGCTATCTTTGTAGATACACGAAATAATTTAGAGACTTTAATATAGTGGGAGGTAATAAATATGCTTTTTCCACTACGTGTTTTATTAATTTAAAATCATTAAAATATGAGACGAATTTTGTTTTTCATGTTCCTTTTTACATTAGGAGCTAGTTTTAATACAGTATTGGCGCAACAACATAGTGTTAGTGGCGTTATTACCGATGCAGCTACCAAAGAACCGTTGATTGGTGCTACTGTAGTTATCAAAGGCACTGGTACAGGAACTGTTGCCAACATCGACGGAGAATACCAACTAAATGCTAGTCCTGAAGACATTCTTGAGTATTCATATATAGGTATGGAAACCCACCAAGAACTTGTTGGTAATCGTAAAGTTATAGATGTAGCTCTTGCTGCAGGTGCATTTAGTATCGATGAGGTAGTTGTTACTGCAATGGGTATTGAGCGTAAGTCGAAGAGTTTGACCTATGCTACAGAGCAGGTTTCGGGTAGCGAGTTGACGCGTGCCAAAGACCCTTCAATGATTAACTCATTGCAAGGTAAAACAGCAGGTTTAACTATTACCCCCAATGCTACAGGAGCAGGTGGTTCTTCACGTATTATACTTCGTGGTAACAAATCTGTATGGGGTAACAACGAGCCATTAATTGTAATTGATGGTATTCCAATGAACAACCCTAAAACAACACAGCTTTCTGGTGAGTATGAAGGTCGTGACGGTGGTAGTGCCTTGTCGAACTTAAACCCCGACGATATTGCTAGCATGAGTGTTCTTAAAGGTGCATCAGCAGCTGCTCTTTATGGTAGTATGGCTGCAAACGGTGTAATTATGATTAACACTAAGAAAGGCCGTGAAGGTGCTATTCGTGTTGACTTTTCTTCAAATATCACAATTGAATCTCCACTATTAACACCAAAACTTCAAAGTAGATATGGTGCTGTTAAAAGCGGCGACAAATATAACGAGAAGAGTTGGGGAGATAAAATTACAGGCGATACTCCAGGTAAAGACCGTGTGGATGATTTTTTCCGTACTGGCTCTACTTATATTAATTCTGTAACCTTGAATGGTGGTACAGAAACAACACAATCATTCTTGTCATATGCCAACACTACAGCTTTGGGTATTATGCCAACCAATGATTTTATGCGTCACAACATGAGTGCCAGACAATCATTTAACTTGTATGACGATAGGTTGAATATAGATGCTACTCTTTCTTATATTACAGAGAAAGGCAACAACCGTCCACATGGTGGAACTTACAATAATCCATTAACAGGATTGTATACATTTCCAGCCAATGCCGATTTCAATCACTATAAAGATAACTATGAAGTGTATGATGGTGGTAGAAACCTAATGGCGCAAAATTGGTACACAGGCTTGAACGACTTTACAGGCAACCCATACTGGATGCTTAATCGTACCAGAACTCAAGCTAAACGCGACCGTGTTATGGCATCAGGAATTGTAAGCTATAAAATTACAGACGACTTGAATGTGCAAGGACGACTAAGCGTGGATAATACATCAGACGATTTTCAACAAAAATGGCACGCAACTACCGTTCAGGTATGGGCGCCAGGTGGAAATGGACGTTATAAACACGAAGAGTTTTCAGCAAAACAATTCTATGGTGACTTTATGGCCAATTACAGCAAGGAATTTGCCGATACATGGGAGTTAAACGCATCAGTAGGTACTAGCTTTATGGATTCTAAAATAAAAACAACTTATTTAGATAGCGATAAGCTTGGACTAATGCAACCTAACTACTTTGTTCCAGAGAATATAAAAGGCAACCCTAATCAGAGAGCTATAAGCCCAGAGAAAAGGTTGAACTCAGTTTTTGGAACTTTACAAGTGGGTTATAAAGGTAAAGTGTATGTTGATGTAACAGGTCGTAACGACTGGTCTTCAACTTTAGCTTTCACCGACAATGTGTCTTTCTTCTACCCTTCGGTAGGACTTACAGGCTTGATTAATGAAATTGTGCCAATGCATGAGAGTGTAGATTTATTTAAACTACGTGGATCGTATAGTGTGGTTGGTAACGATGTTCCTGCATATATTACCTATCCAATGGATGGTATTAATCATGGACAACTAGAGCCAAATACAAAAGCACCTTTCGGCGAAATGAAACCCGAGAAGATGCACTCTATGGAGTTTGGTTTAGACTTGAATATGTTTAACAATAGATTCAATTTCGATATTACTTATTATAAAACCAACAACAAAAACCAATATTTCGAGATATCTTCTCCAATAGCTACTGGTTACAATAGCTACTATATAAATGCAGGAGATATTCAAAACTCAGGTTTTGAGTCAAGCATTGGTTACAGATGGATTTTCAGCAGCGATTTAAGCTGGAGCACCAATTACAATATCTCTTACAACAAAAACGAGATTAAAAAATTGGACGATAGACTATCCGATGGTGTTGAAATTGGTAGTGGTGCAGGATATCGTTTCATGATTACAGAAGGTGGTTCGTTTGGCGACGTATACAGTCGTAAAATTAAACGCGATGCTAATGGTGTTATAGAGTTAACAGATAAAGGAGCTCCAATTGTAGAGTCAGAGCAAACTTACTTAGGTAACGTTAATCCCGACTGGACTATGGGTTGGAGTAATAATATCTATTACAAAGATTTCAACTTTTACTTCTTGGTAGATGGTAAAATTGGTGGAAACACAATTGGTATGACTCAAAGCTACCTTGATAGTTATGGTGTTACTAAAACTACTGCAGATGCACGTGATAATGGTGGTGTAGATATAGGTAATGGCACAAAAATTGATGCACAAACTTATTATGAGGCTACTGCAGGTAAAGACAAAGCAGGAGCAGAGTACTTCTATTCTGCAACCAACTTCCGTTTAAGAGAGGTTTCGTTGGGCTATACTTTCCGCAACTTAATTAGTGGTTCAAAAGACCTATCTCTTTCTTTTGTAGCGCGCAACTTGTTCTTTATTTATAAAGATTCGCCACACGACCCTGATATGTCTGTTTCTACAAACAATGCTTATCAAAAGTTTGATACTTTTGGTCTTCCAGCAACGCGTAGCTATGGTCTTAATCTAAAAGTTAGTTTTTAAATTATTAGAACACTATGAATATATATAATATGAAATCAAAATATAAAACAATCAGATTAGCTCTACTGGGATTGGCTTTTAGTATCGGGTTTGTTGGTTGTACCGACAACTTCGAGAGCATAAATACCAACCCTAATGGTTTGCAACCAGAGCAAGTACAATTAGCAACTCGTTTTTCGCAGCCAATTTCGTCTATTTATCTAAATTATCAAAATAGACACTATGAGTTTCAATTACAGCAAAATTTAAATGCTGACCTTTACTCAGGATATTTGGCCAATCCTACTCCTTTTGGAGGTAACAACAACAACTCTACCTATGCAATGGATCAAGGGTGGAATAATATGCCTTTTAGTGCAGGTTTCGAATATGTGATGAAACCTATTAGCGAAATTCTTAAGTCGACCGAAGAGTTAGACTTTACCTCTATAGCTAAAATTATTAGGGTGCAAGGTATGCACCGTGTAGCAGATATCTACGGACCACTTCCATACACCCGAGCTATGCAAGGTGGCGATGCTGTTCCATATGATAACTTAGAGACTATCTACAAAACCTTCTTGCAAGAACTAGAAGAGTCTGTAAACGATCTTACTACATTTGTTGATACCGAAGGCGCAGATGCAGGTCGTCTGTCTTCTTTTGATATTGTATGTAAGCAAGACCACAAACAATGGATACGTTTTGCAAACTCTCTGAGACTAAGATTGGCTATGCGTATTTCGAAAGTAGAGCCTGCATTGGCTAAAACTACTGCCGAGGCTGCAGTAAGTCACAAGTATGGCGTATTGATGGCCGGAAATCCTAATGTTGAAGTAATTGATGCAGGTTTACAAAACCCTTTGCATGAGATTAACTTTGCTTATGGCGATACACGTGCAGGAGCTCTACTTGTTAATATGCTCAAAGGTTACGACGATCCTCGTCTACCAAAATATGTAACCCCTATTGGTTGGTTAAACAATCAAGATATTGTTGATAAAAACGAAAATCCCACAAATAGTATTGGTAAATATGTTGGTATTCGTCAGGGAGTTATTATTCCAGACAAGAGCGACTATGTAATGTATTCTACTATCAATATGCCTCGCGGCGATAAACATACAGACCAATCGGGCGATAAAGAGCAAATAACAAATGCTTTGCCATGGATGAAGGTTGCAGAGGTATACTTCTTAAGAGCCGAAGGTGCTCTGCGTGGTTGGAACATGGGTGGCACTGCTCAAGGACTATATGAACAAGGTATAAAAGTTTCATTCGATGATTTTGGTGTTTCAGAAGCTGATTACCAAGCATATATTAACAATGACACTGGAGTAGCCGAAGACTATGTCGATCCTTTCAACTCTGATAACAATATAGCAGCACTAGACAAAGCCACAGTTAAATGGAACAACTCTTTAGACAATGAAGGAAAGCTGCACAAGATAATCAACCAAAAATGGTTGTCAATGTATCCCGAAGGTCAAGAGGCTTGGAGTGAGTTTAGACGCACAGGTTACCCAAAATTGTTTCCTGTAGCTAATAACCGCAGTTCAATTGTTGAGGGTGGTATAGCCGATGGTGAGTTTGTAAAGCGCCTACGTTTTACACGTAATGAGAGAAACTCACACGAAGCTGAAGTAATAAAAGCACGTGAACTTCTTGGAGGCCCAGACAATGAGGGAACTCGTTTGTGGTGGGATGTACCAGGTTCTAACTTTTAGAGCTCAAAACATATAATACAATACAATGTGCTAAACACCCCTTACAGGGTTAGCCACATAAATATTTAATTTAATCAGCATCTTTGTAGAATAGTCTATAAAGGTGCTGATTTTTTTATTTACTAAGACAGAGTTTGGATGGATCACCTGCAATATTATGTGTTCTAACTATTTGTTTTATTAAACACAGTGAAAATAGGACGCATCTACGAAGCTAAAGTTCATATTCTAAGATATTTACTACAGACAGGCAGCTCCTCTGGAGCTAAAACCAAACCATCCTGACCTCAAGAAAGCTCCGTTGACTTCTCATTCCTACAATTCACGCACGAGAAAAGGTCTGTTCAGTTCTCATCCAAGCTTTCTTCACCCTACAAAAGGTTGTTTGTATGTAAGCATCCCAAACAAGCCGTATTCAAAAAACAAAAAAAACTTAGAGCAAATGATTTTCTAAGCTTTTTTTAAGTTAGTTTGTTGATGGAAGTAATTCTTCCCAGTTAATAGGGGTTTCCAACGTGGGTATTTTCTCTAACGTCGACGTGAGCCACTTGTGCGGATCAATACCCGCTTGCAGACAACTGCCTATTAGAGTATAAAATATACAGTTGTCTTCAGCTCCACTGTTATTTGCTGAGAATAAATAATTTTTGCGTCCCAATGCAATAGGTCTTATAGCATTCTCTACTCCATTATTGTCTATCTGGAAATAGCCTTCTTTACAGTAGCGACTGATACGAGGCCACATACCAAAAGCATAACTAATGGCTTTTCCAAGCGGGCTTTTAGGTGTGCAACTATTATAGGTTTGCTTCATCCAACTTTCCATTTGTTGCAGTATTGGATAAGCTTTTTGCTTTCGCTCTTTTCGGATTTGTTCGTAATCAGCTTTTTCAGCCTTGAGATTCCCCTCTAACATGTAAAGAATGGCGATATAATCAAGGGCTTTTTGGGCTTCAGGAGTAGTTACTAAAGCATTCTCAAACTTTCGCCTGACATGAGCCATACATCCCAGCGGAAGCACTCCCTGTTTTTCTTCATAGATACTGTAAGCAGCATAGCCATCTGTTTGAAGAGCACCTTTATAATCTTTGAGTAACTTTAGAATCACCTCTTGTGAACGTGAGCCTTTTTTGTAATGAAAGAATACCCCAGGAAATTTCACGGAACGAACTACCCAAAAATAGCCTTTGCGCACCGATCCAGGACGATCAGCTATTGAATGACTTGTCTCATCTACTTGTATATAATCTGCAGAAAGCACACGATTCATCTGTGCAATGTAAAGTGGGTAAAGCTTATCGGCTGCACCGTGCACCCAGCGGTTTATTCTGGAAGTGGTAATAGGCACTCCAAGCTCTTTGAAACGTTTGGCTTGTCTGAATTCGGGATTATGGTAAAGAAATTTATCTATAATGATTTGACTTATCACCGACTCACCAACCATGCTTCCAGGAAGAATAGTGGGCTTGAGAGGAGCTTGAATAATTGTTGTGGAGATAGCATTTTTTTCTTGTTTCACTTTATACACCGGACGAACTGTCCTCTCTACCCAGATCACTGCTTTATCTATCATTAAGCGTTCGGTTACATCTTCGCCAATTTTAACAAGATTAGAAATATCACTATTTTCAGGATAGAGAATGGTTTCTCTACGCTCAATATCAGCTGGAATTTTATATGATCGCTTTTGAGTAACAGAAAGTTCCTTTTTTGTCTTGCGACGTTTTTCGGCTTTTTGTTTAATATCTTCTACCAATGATGTTAACTCTGGAGTTTCCATCTCTAAGACTTGCATTCCTTGCTGGGCATCAAAAAGAGACAACTGAGCCTCACAGTACTCGGGAAGTCTTTTCTCTGATCGTCTGCCAAAAAGCTGACGTTCCAGATAAAGTATCCGCTCGTTCTTGCGCTGAAGCTGTTCTTTTAGTAGCGCGATTTCTTGTTCTAACTGTTGTGATTTATCCATTGTTTTACAGTATAAAGATACTTATATTCAATGGTATACACAAGTTTTTCACTGTAAATTATATCGCTTTCTGCGTTTTATTTTGGGACTGATTCCTTCTATAAACAGCATCAATTCATCCCACCGAATGATACGAAATCCAGCACCTTCCTTAATGAATATCTTATGACTAATACGACCCCTTTCCATCCGTTTGTAATAAATTACAAAGCCACCACGCTCCCAATGGAGTAACTTCATGGTGGTGCGAGTTTTGTTCAGAAACACATATACATCTCCATTAGCAGGATTTAAAGAAAGGTAGCGAATCAAACCACATAATCCATCTACACCTTTGCGTAAATCTGCACCTTGCAAGCACACTAAATAACGATTGCTTTCATTTAAACTAAACATGTCTTTTTAATAGCAAAGATCAGCTAATCGTATTCTGCTGGCAAGACGGCTAAATTGGGATGCTTACGTTTCTACTGTCCAATAATAAACACCTTCGACATTTTTAACGCCAATAACAGGGGCATTTTCTCCATTAACCACCTCAATTTTACTGCCATCATTAAAGGTAATAACATAACCATTACCTTCAGCCAATGCTTCAACTTGAGTAATAATCTTCCCTTTATTTAAAGCTTCAACTAAACTTTCTACTGATGCTATTTGCTTGTTAATCTGAGTTAACTCAGTTTTAATATGATCAATCTCCGACCACAAATCTGCATCATCATACTCACAACTAAACAGCAGAAGACTGCTCAATAAAATAAAAAAAATGTTTCTTAACTTTTTCATACCTGTTTAAAAATTTATAATTAGGCAGTTTCATTTAACGTCCAAACTCTTGTGCATCAATTGAATAATGCTTATATTTACATGAACAAAACCCCGATAAGTACTGGAAACACTTAAAATCGGGGTTTTTCAAAAATATAAGTATTATGAAAGTACAA
>DATERO010000099.1:0-18420 GCA_035271465.1 Dysgonamonadaceae bacterium
CATCATAAGAAATTGCAATTGATGAGACAAAATTTTATTTTCTGTATTGTAAATTGCGATTATATATTTAGCGGATAGTTTTCTGCATTAAAAACCACGATTTATCTTACAGAAAAATGTAATTAGATAGATATATCGCAAATGATAGTGTAGCGGATAAAATTTTTAAAACTAAATAGCAATTGTTGTTACAGAAAAGATAAATATTAGAACTTATTAAAATAGAAAGTGCTAATGATTGAGACAATAACTATCTTTTCTAAAGAAGAAGTTATTTATGTTTGAAATAGCAGATAAAATTATCTGCGAAAGTCAAAAGTATCGGATAAAATGGATGAAATTATTTGTAGAAGTCAATTATTAAAGAAATAATAGATGAATGTATTGTCTATAAGATATGAAAATGGTCGATGAAATGGGATTGTGTGAATAGTTTGAATGATGATCTTAGAAGAAGGGTTCAGTAATTGGTGTGTTAATGAATTCTTTTGAACAATCACGTAAATCTGAACAATTAAACACAATATATATTTAGGGGAGGCTAACTATATAGTTGTTTTTTGTTAGTGATTTAAGGGTCACTGAAAGATTGGAAAGATTGTGTGATTAAAATAATAGATTGAATAATTCAGGTGTTAAAATAGATGTTGCCATATCAAGGTGTAGGGTAGGGTGCTCTTATACAAACTATAAATCCTTTTGGAGAAATTTAAAAGTTGATAGTGCGATATTTATCCGCAAATTCAAGGAGCCAACCTCCTCAGAATCCATTCTTCTCCAGCTTTAATATAAATTATTCGATCATGAAGTCGACTCTGTCGACCTTGCCAAAACTCAACAGTGTGAGGTTGCACAACATATCCGCCCCAATGAGATGGACGTGTTATAGGCTTGTTTTTAAATGTGTTTTCAATTTTAACTTTTCTATCTTCCAACTCTTGTCGGTCATCAATGAATGTACTTTGAGGAGAAATCCAAGCGCCCAGCTTGCTGCTTTCGGGTCGTGAATTGAAATAGTGGTCGGACTCTTCTTCTGATATTTTCTTTGCAACTCCTTCAATTCTTATTTGGCGTTCCATTAAGTGCCAATCGAACACAATGCAAGCATGAGGGTTTTGAGCCAACTCTTGCCCTTTTCTGCTTTCATAATTAGTAAAGAAAACAAATCCATCGTTGTTATAGCTCTTCAGCAGTACAACGCGTGCCGAAGGAATTCCATCAGAAGTGGATGTAACCACGGTCATGGCATTGGGTTCTGCTATAGGAAATGAAATTGCTTGGTCCATCCATTTCTTAAATTGAGCAATAGGGTTTTTATCCGCTTCTTCTTTTGAAAGTGAGTCTAATTTATAGTCTTTGCGGAAGTTGTATAAGTTGGTCATATTGATTGTATCTTATTTTTCGCTTATAAAGCACTTTTTTGATTAACAAATGAATTGATGATTTGTTTCAGTTTCAAATCATCCTTCCGCAAATGATTTTACAGTATATCTTATCATTTATATAAACATAAAATTCTGAGTGCCTTCTGTTAATACTTCATTTTTTCTTATCTTCGCACATTCAAAGTTCATTAAATAATTTCAATCCCAAATATTCTTATATGATAGAAGTGCAGCGCATATGCAAAAGCTTTGGTAGCCTTCAGGTACTAAAAAGTATAGATTTGACCATTGGTAAAGGAGAAATTGTGTCGATAGTAGGACCCAGTGGTGCAGGCAAAACCACCTTGTTGCAAATAATGGGTACATTGGATAAACCCGATTCGGGTAAAGTGATTTTTGAGGGTAAAGACGTAACAAGATATAGTGACAGAAAACTGTCTGATTTTAGAAATAAGAATATCGGATTTGTATTTCAGTTTCATCAACTATTACCTGAGTTTACAGCTCTTGAGAATACAATGATACCAGCCTTAATTGGCAAGAAAAGTAAAGCAAACGCCGAAAAAGATGCGAAACGCATCTTAGACTTAATGGGAATGAGTGATAGAACTCACCATAAACCCTCTGAGCTATCTGGTGGTGAGAAACAACGTGTGGCTGTTGCACGTGCTCTTATAAACAATCCCATAATTGTGTTTGCAGATGAGCCATCGGGTAGTTTGGACACTGAGAATAAAGATGAACTTCATTCGTTGTTCTTCGAATTGCGTGACGAACTGCAACAAACTTTTGTTATCGTTACACACGATACACAGCTTGCAGAGCTTACCGATCGTACCATTTGTATGAGAGATGGAATTATTGAGTAGCACTATATATATACCATTACTAAACGAAAAAAATAATACTTACATACTCCTATTTTTATTATGAAATCAAACTTATTATTTATGGCATTTATTATCACTGCACTGATGGCATCGTGCATTGGAGAAGAAAAGAGGGAGCACAAACAAAATCAAAGCATGGGTGAGATAATTGGCAAAGCCACTCCCACCATTAAAAATGGAATTATGACACCCGAGGTGTTACATAGCTTTGGACGTTTAGGCAATGTACAGGTTTCTCCAAATAAAGAGGATGTTTTGTATCAAGTTACATATATTGATATTGAGCAGAATAAGACCAACACAGACCTGTTTAAAATGAAAGTGGATGGATCTGAAAAGAGACAACTTACATTTACAAACGAAAGCGAAAGTAATGCTCAATGGATAGAAGAGGGCGAAAAGATTGCATTTTTAAGTAGCAAAGATGGGTCGAAACAACTTTGGGTGATGAATGCTGATGGAAGTGGCATGGAGCGTATCAGTGATGTGGAGGGTGGCATTGATGGTTTCACATACTCGCCCGATGGCAAAAAGGTAATGTATATAAAAGGAGTAAAGAGTGTTGAAACTGCTGCAGACATTTATAAAGATTTGCCGAAGGCAACTGGCAGAATTGTGGACGACTTGATGTATAAGCATTGGGATCATTGGGTAGAAAAAGTGCCTCACACGTTTTATGCTACTATTGAAAATGGTCAGTTAGCCAATCATATCGACCTATTGGAAGGTGAACCATATGAAGCTCCATTGCTTCCATTTGGTGGAACAGAAGCCATTGCTTGGAGTCCTGATAGCAAATCAATTGTTTATACTTCAAAAAAGCTTACAGGCAAAGAGTATGCAGAATCTACCAATTCTGATTTGTATCTATATTCATTAGAAGACAGAACAACAGAGAATATTACTGAAGGGATGATGGGCTATGATGTTAACCCACAGTTCTCGCCCGATGGTAAACAAATTGCTTGGTTGAGTATGGAGCGAGATGGATATGAAGCAGATAAAAATAGACTGTTTGTGATGGACTTGGCTACAAAAGAAAAAACATATCTCACTGAAGTATATGACAACAATGTAGATGCATTTATTTGGAATACGGACAACAAAACGCTTTTCTTTATTTCGACAGTTGAAGCCAAAACGCAGTTATTTTCAATAGATATTCATACGAAGAAGGTGGAAACCATAACATCGGGCAAACATGACTACACATCGATTGCTTTAGGTAAGGGTACTCTGATTGCGACACGTCAATCAATGTCTATGCCAAGCGAAATATATGCAGTAAATGTAAATAGTGGAGAAGTAAAAGAGCTTTCGTTCGAAAACAGAGATATACTCGACCAATTGACAATGGGCAATGTGGAAGAGAGATGGATACCTACTACAGATGGTAAGGAGATGCTTACTTGGGTTGTTTATCCACCTAACTTTGATGAAACGAAGAAGTATCCAACACTGCTTTATTGTCAAGGAGGACCACAAAGTGCTGTAAGTCAGTTTTGGTCTTACCGTTGGAACTTGCAGATGATGGCTGCCAATGGTTACATTGTAGTTGCACCCAATCGTCGTGGGCTGCCTGGTTTTGGTCAAGAGTGGAATGAGCAAATTAGTGGCGACTATGGAGGTCAGAACATGCGTGACTATCTTTCGGCAATTGATGCTTTAGCCAAAGAGCCGTATGTGGATGAAGATAATTTAGGTTGCACCGGTGCAAGCTATGGAGGTTTCTCTGTATATTGGTTGGCTGGAAATCATGACGGTCGCTTCAAAGCATTTTTATCGCATGCAGGGATATTTAATTTGGAGGCGCAGTATTTAGAAACTGAAGAGATGTTTTTTGCTAATTGGGATATGGGTGGTCCATTTTGGGACAAATCGAATGCTACAGCACAAAAGACATATGCAACTTCACCTCACAAATTTGTTGACAAATGGGATACTCCTATCATGATTACGCATGGCGAATTAGATTACCGTATTCTTGCATCGCAAGGAATGATGGCGTTTAATGCTGCTAAGCTTCGTAATATACCCGCACGTATGCTTGTATTTCCCGATGAGAACCATTGGATAGCTCAGCCTCAAAACGGTGTGTTGTTCCAAAGAGAGTTTGCAAGGTGGTTTGATCAGTGGTTGAAGCACTAATCGATTTAAACTTCGGGTGGGGTCAGAAGCTATAAAAAATTTTCTTTATGTGATTACTCCGTATAATAAATAATACTCACACAAATCTTTCTCGTTTTTGAAGATTAAAGAAGCCTATCATCAAACATACAATAGCACCAATTAGAAGAAATAGTCTGCTTTTGAGGATTGTATTCTGCCAAATTATGGGATGAATGTCAGATGGAATAGTGAACGGATTAAGAAATATATTCCAATAGGAGTTAACAATCTGCCTATTGGAATTCATGAAAATAAAAAAAATAAGACCAAATACAATCATGATAACTGCTGTACCATTACCACTTCTTGTTGTCGTAGAAAACATAAAAGCTAAATTACCCAAAAAAAGCATCGGGAAAATTAGTTGAAAAGGCATTTCAAATATGTTGACTGGATAGAGCAGAAGGCGTGCTATATAGGCAAAAACTACTAGGATAAAGTAATTTACTACATAAATCATCAGCATTCGTACACCCCATACTTTGTAGCGATAATTGGGGATTCCGAAAATTATTTCTAATATTCGATTATCTTCATCGTTTTGAATGCCGAAAACGATCGGGTAAAAAATGAGTAGCAAACAAGGGAATAATAGTAAATTAAAGATTGATCCTTCATTGATTTCAACCCTATTCCAAGCTTGTTGAAACATGAAGAAAGCAAAAAAAGCAAATGCAGCCAACAAAAACCAAAGGAATTTACCAGCAAAGATAATCTTTAGGTTATACTGCACAATATTAGTTGTTAACTTAATATGTTTTTTTAGGCTCATAATATCAGATATTTTTTAATAAACAGAGATAAGCATCTTCTAGGTTTGCTTCTGCCTGAATAGCATTAGGGTAGGGCTCAGCTGCAGATATATAGCGTACCTGAATCCAGTCTCCATCCTGTACATTGCTTACTACTAGAGATTTGTCAAGCTTCGTCTCAAAAGACTCTTTATCAATTTTGAACTGCCACACTTTTCCAATAGCCATATCTACCATATTTTCGGGCAAACCAAAATACTTCAACTCTCCTTTGTCCACTACTGCTACCTGGTTACATGAACTCGAGATATCTTCAATAATATGAGTTGAAAAGATGACAATACGATCTTTGCTTAGCTCTACCAACAGGTTACGGAATCGGATACGTTCACGTGGATCAAGTCCTGCAGTAGGTTCGTCTACAACAAGTATTCGCGGTAAGTTTAATAGTATTAAAGCAATACCTATACGTTGCTTCATTCCTCCTGAAAAAGAACCAATATTATCATTTTTGCGATCGTACATATGTACCGACTTTAATACGTATTCAATTCTTTCATATCGAACATCGCTATTGGTTAATTTTTTAAGAATAGCTTGATAGTCAAGAAACTCCCATGCAGTCATGTTTTCATACATACCAAACTCTTGTGGAAGAAAACCGATTAGACTTTGTAGTTCCTCTCTGTAAATACGCGTGTCTAATCCATTGATCCAGATGCTTCCATAGCTTTGCTCCAAAATACCCGTGATGATACGCATTAGTGTGGATTTACCAGCACCGTTGGGTCCAAGCAAGCCAAACATACCTGTTTTGATTTCGAACGACACACTTTGGAGTGCTTTAAATGGTCGACGTCGTTTTCCAATTATTGGGATGCTCATAACTAGGCGGAAAAAGAATTGTTTCAATCTTACAAATCGACCAGTTACTCTTTCAATATTGATATTCTTAAGGAATAAATATTGAGACGTAACATAAATAGCTACACCTATTGCCCACAAAACTCCAATTATCAGCACCATAGGGAAGTTGTCCAGTTTCTTATTGAGTCCCCACAAAATCAGTACAGGTAAACTCCAAAATATGATGCGATTTATTTGCTTTACCGTCTTACTCTCTTCGTAACGATAAAACAGATACTCTCGTATTTTACGCCATAAATAGAGAGTAGCAGCATACATGACAAAAGAGAAAATAAAACCCCATAAATTACTTTCAATATAAAAGTAGGTAAAATAGATGCCAAATCCCCAAAGTAGGAACTGCCAAGCGATATTGATAAAATCTTTAAATGAATGGTATTCATTGTGCAATCCCAAGCGTTTACGTATTATCAATCCGCTGTTCCATTCGCGCGAAAATTGGCTAGATCGATCATAAATTTTCACTAAATTGCGTACTTCAATTTGGATCTCTTGATCTGGATCAACAACATCCGCTTTAGCACTTCGTAAGCTGGTTTGTACAAAAAAGGTAACCCCTGGAATAAGAAACACAAGCAGTGTTATGTAAAGTACCTGATACAGTAAATCTGCTTCTCTAAAATATATAAATACCACACCAAACACAAAAACCAGAAGATGAGTTATTTTATATTTTACCGATAACGTACGATACCACTTTAGTGCATTCTCCAGCCCCATATAAACGGTTGGAATTATCAAAAGTGTCAACAATGTTGAAAATGCAAGTCCCCCAATTACAGTGATAGCAAACGGGGCACCAATTGCACCTGCATATTCCGTATCGCCCATAGCCAAAGGAAGCATGGCTATAATAGTTGTAATAGTTGTGATAAAGATGGGCCTGATACGTGACATTCCTGCTGTCATTAATGCTCGTTCACGTCTAAATCCACCTTCTCGCAACAATTGTGAATAATCAATTAGGATAATGCCATTGTTTACAACCACACCCAACAAAATAAGGAATCCCATTAATGTATTCGCATTCAAAAGACTATTACCTGTTACGAATAATGCGATTAACGAGCCGGTTGCCGCCAAAGGAATTGAAAAAAGAATAACCAAAGGGGTGGTTACCGACTCAAACACCATTGCTAGAATCATAAATATC
Organism: Dysgonamonadaceae bacterium; assembly: GCA_035271465.1. Taxonomy (GTDB): domain Bacteria; phylum Bacteroidota; class Bacteroidia; order Bacteroidales; family Dysgonomonadaceae; genus UBA2632. The sequence continues at coordinate 7,277 of DATERO010000099.1, forward strand.
AATAAAAATGCGGCAAGAATAAGAAACTTGAAATCTCCAAACTGATCCTCTTCATGAATTACTTCGATAGCAACACCAGCTGGTAGGTTATAGTTAAGAATCAACTCGTCAATATCGGAGCGATATCCTTCAAGCAACGATTTAGATTGTTGTATATTTTGTAAAAAGCTATAGCTCACGGTCAATTGTTTATCTTGATTAACACGTGTAATACGAGATCGCCCATATCCTTTATTGACCGTAGCAATATCCCTCAAGTTGTGCAATCCACCACTATTATTCATGATTTGGACAGCATTTAAGTCATCAATTGTTTTTTGTTTACTTCGCACATCCTCCTCCTCTTCCGACATCTTGTCACGAATGATAATGTCATACGACTCATCACCTACCTCGAATGTTGTTCCTGATGATATCTCTCTATTCAAGTCTGATAAACCTGAAGTAATGTTTGTACGTGAAATACCATAAGAGGTAAGCAATATTTGATCAAAATCGAGTAGGATTTCTGGTTGACGGCTTGTAAAAGAGACGCGAGAGCTTTGTATAAATTCCTGTTGCTCCATTTGATATTGAATATCTTCAGCAACCAGCTGCATCATCTCATAGTCCGAACCCTTAATTATGATTTGTTCCTGATTATTTCCAATCCCCAATAGACTCATAAAATTGACCATGCCACCCATTCCTGAATTGTTCTGTCCACCTCCTGTGGCATCAGATACGATAATCTGTGCTCCGCCAACATTTGGAATTCTGGATTGTACATCAGCTTTTATCTCGGAAATCGTACGTTTCTCTATTTTTTGAAAATCCTCCTTTAGAATTAGTGTCAGAGAAGCCTCTTCCTCATTTACCCTACTAACCAAATCTTTCTTTTCAGGAAGTTCTTCAAGATTCTCTTCTAAGATTTTAACCATATTATCGGTGCTCTCCAAGGTGCTTCCTGCAGGCATCGTAACACGAATATTGAAACGATCCGAATCAATCTCCGTGTTCTGTTGCAAGGCTGTTGAAAGCGATAATACTAAGACTACGAAAAAAAGAATGATAGACCCAAAAATGGTCCTGCCTGGATTTCGTAAACATGACTTTAGCAGAACAAAGTATATCTGTATTGGCCGTTGCAATATAGAGACTTTTTCATAAAAGACAGTTTCGCTTTTTTTGCTTCGCAAAATCAAATTGGCTGCCATGGGGATGAAAAGCAATGCTACAGCAAGTGAAACTAAAAGAGTGGAAATAATAGATACACCAATATGTGTACCCATCAGTTTAAGCAAGAAATTATCTGAGAAAAGAAAAGGGAGGAAAATAATAACAGTAGTAAGCGTTGCTGCTACAATAGAACGCCAAACTTCTTTTGTTCCTTTAGTAACAGACTTACCGGCAGAGAGTCCTGTGCCAGAGAGTCGGTAAATATTTTCTAAGACGACAATACTGTTATCCAGTAACATGCCTATTGCCAAAGCCATTCCTATTAATGTAAGACTATTGATGGAAATCCCTGCGAAATAGAGAAAGTTAAAAGCAGTAAATACAGAAATGGGGATAGAAAGTGCAATGAAGAAGACTAATCGTACATTTTTCAAGAAAAACCAAAGTACCAGAATTGCGAGCAATCCTCCCATCAATGCTAGGTTGATAATCTGATTGATATTGTTCTCCATTATCTCTGCCGTATTAGAGTCAACCACAATTTCAACATCTTGGTGCTCCAATCTTTCATTCAATTGTTCAACAATAGCTAGTGTGCGATGCGATAGGTCAATAAGATTAGTTTGAGCATCGTTGATAAGCAAAACAGAAATTGCCTCGTTTCCATTGACCCTGCTGTATGAAGTCTCTTCTTTTAAGTCGAAAAAAATTGTGGCAATATCTTTCAATAAAACAGGACCTGGAGCTACCACAATATTTTCTAAGTCTGACACATTGTTATAGGTTGATTTTACATGAACGAAAGATTGGCTCTCTTTTTCTTTGACAGTACCAACAAAAACTTTTTCACGTGCATTGCTACTCAGCAAGCTGCTTATGCTAGAGGGAGTAATATTTAAAGCCTCACATGCTTCTCTATTCAATTGAATCTCAATAGCTCGCTCACGTCCTCCATATACTTGTACACCAGCAATCCCATCAATGTTTTCCAAATCAGACATCACTTCCTCTTCCACAACATTACGTACTCGATCTACACCTCCTGATCCGCGTATCTGTAGAGTAATAAATGTGTTATTCACCCTTGACACATCCCTCTTTTGGACGCTTACATTAAAACCCGCAGGAAGCGAAGCCGACACCTCTTTCATCTTCTCTTCTAATCTAAGAGAAGTGGTTTTATAATTCACATTGTTCTTGAAGTTGATAGTTATAGATGACTGCCGACTGCTAATCTCCGATTGTATTTCGTCAACTCCACCCACGGAGCTAATAGCTCCTTCGAGCGGAATAATTACTTCCGACTCAACAAAGGCAGGATCCATTTCCTGTTGTGAACTAACAGAGACGTTCAGCATGGGCAACTCTGCATTGGGAAGCAACTCAACATGTAATTGTTTGTAAGACACATACCCTAACAGGGTCAGTGCGATAAACAACATGCTGATTGTTACTTTTTTATTTAAAAGGAAGTCCATTCTTATTTTGTTAAACAGTTATTATCTTTAACGCCTTTCACTTTTTGTTACCTTCTGCTTCAACTGCTCGAACAGGTAATAAACACAAGGAATCACAACCAAACTCATCAACGTGGAGGTGACTAGTCCGCCAATCACTGCCACAGCCATTGAAGAACGCATTGCTACGCCTTCGCCAAAATTGAATGTCATAGGCAATAACACCAAAATCGTTGTAAGGCTTGTCATAAGAATGGGGCGTATACGTTGTTGCCCTGCTTGAACAATAGCTTCTGTCAATGGCATAGTTATCTTTAACTGATTTATGCGTCCTACCAAAAGAATTGAGTTGTTAATGGCTATTCCTGCTAACATTATAATTCCCATTGCTCCCATAATATTAAGCGAGGTCTGAGTAATTAAGAAAGACATGACCGCACCCACTAATCCAAATGGTATAGTTAATAATATAGTAAAGGGATGCAACAATGATTCATACTGAGAAGCTAACACCATATACACCAATACTACAGAAAGTAATAAAGCAAACAGAAGACTCTCCATAGATTCTTTACGTCTTTCCTCTTCTCCTGTTACCGTGATAGAAAAGTTAGTAGGAAGTTCGATATCTGAAACTGCCTCACGAATTTCTTGGGCTACCTTATCGAGGGATTTATCTGCTTCCATATTCGATACAATCTTATTGAGACGACTTTGATTGCGGCGAAATATCTCTTTTGGTGCTTGAGAATGGGTGATGGTGGCAATCTCACTAAGACGAAATTCCTGATTTCCACTTTTGATCACCAACTCACCTAATTCTCTACTGCTTATTTCCGGAACTTTAATAATAATATCTCTCATTTCACCACTGTAATCCATCTTACCCACTTCGTGCCCTTTTAATTGCTGTTCGATTTGTTGAATTACAGCTGATACCGATATATTATGAATTCCAGCAATAGTGCGGTTAATATTAATATTAAGTTCAGGTGCACCGTCAGCCATTGATGATTTAATATTATAGATTCCATCGACAGATGCCATTCGCATCAATACATCATCCGTTAAAAAGGCAATTTCATCAAGATCCTCACCTTTCACCTCCACTACTATGGGAGCCTCTTCATCTCCTAAAAACTCACCTAGTGAATTGTCATCATGCTTAAATGAAAACTCTAGACCATCAACATTGCTGGCAACTTCGGAGAAGCGTTCGATCAAGTTTGCTGAGGAGATACCTTTTCGATCAGATAATATAACCTTTATCATTGCTGTATGCTCACCTTCAAATACTCCATTCACTGAAGAGCCTTCACCAATGTGACTATAAATTATAGCTAGACTGTCCCCACTTATTTCATGCAATAAATACTCCAAGTTGTTTACTACAGCATCAGTACGCTCCAATCGGGTGCCTTCAGGCAATTTAACAGATACAGTGAAGTTTCTTCCTTCCGAACGTGGTAAGAACTCAGTTTTTACAAAAGGAATAAGTAGGATAGAAACAATTAGAATGGCAGTTGAAATACCTACAACCCACCAGCGATGAGCAATGAGAGAGCGAAGATAATTGCTATACCCATTGAATTGCACTGATTTTGACTCGGTTTTATTATTTTTCCGTCCTGTTAACCTGTCGTACAACATGGGAGTTACCAATAATGCAACAAAAAGCGAAGACAATAGTGCAAAGGTTACAGTCCATGCCAAGTCCTTAAACAATTCACCTGATGCGCCATGCAGATAAACAATTGGGATAAATATAACAATGGTCGTAAGAGTAGAGGCAATAACTGCTCCTGAAACTTCTGCAGTGCCGTTTATGATTGCTTTTTTATGCTCTAAGCCCTGTTCTCTATTTCGGAAAATACTCTCAATCACCACAATTACATTATCGATAAGCATACCAGCACCTAAAGCCAATCCGCTTAGCGTCATTACGTTTAGTGTGAGATTGTTGAAATACATCATGGTAAAAGTGGCAATGATGGATATTGGTATAGAAACACTTACGATGAGTGTCGTGCCAATTCTTCGAAGAAAGAAAAACAAAACCAACACGGCAAGTAACATACCAAAAAGAGCGCTATTCTTTACTTCCCCAATGGTTTGTTTAATAAAAGTTCCCTGATTACTAATTACTTGAAATTTATATCCTGGTAACGCATGTTCGATAACTGTTAATTGGTCAGTCAATAGATCCACTGCTTTTACTGTGTTGAACTGCGTTTCTTTATAAACTGATAAGCCAATGCAACGTACACCATTTATCCGCACAATATTATCAGGTTGTGCATTTTCGAACTTTATAGTGGCCACTTCTCCTAAAAACAGAGGAGCGCTTTTTGTATTATTTGTTGAACTTTGAGTAGCAGATCCATCCGAGGCTACATCCGTTGGTTTGTAACTGACAATCAGATTTTCAAAATCAGATTCAGTGTTAAACAGTGATGAACTCTTTACTAGGTATTGCAATCCTAGCTCACTCACAGTTCCTCCCGATATAATCTGATTATTTGATTGTATTTTCGATGCAATCTCTTCCATCGTTATACCAAAAGAACTCAATGTATATGGGTCGGTTTCAATTGATAACATTGGTATTTCTTCGCCAGACAAAGTTACTTCGGCTATTCCCTCCAAACGGATTAGTTCGTTCCGTATATAGCTGTCTGCCATTTTCCTCAACTCTGCCATGTCGGTTATCGACTGGTGAGACAATGCGATTAACATGACTGGTGCCATGTTGGGATCGTGTTGGGTGATATTGAATGATTCAATATCGGTATTCTGTGAAAACGGAGTCATGACCTTCTGAAGATCGAGAAAGGCTTCATCCATATCTTTATTTTGCAGATATTCAACCGTCATCTGGGCTGATCCTGCCCTGATTATAGAAGACACCTGTATGACATCACTTTGTCGGATAGCCATTGACTCCATGCTTTCGACAAACATTTTTTCAATCTCTTCAGGTGGACGTTCACCGGTTTGCAACTCTACGAAGAGACGAGGTGTATTCATATTTGGCAATAAATCCACGCTTAGCCTATCGTACGAAATTTTCCCTAATAGCAGAATCGCAAACACGATCATACTTATGGTAACGGGGTTTTTTAATGCGAATTGGAGTATCTTCCTCATTTATGATATCTTGTTATAAATATGACTATTTCCTTTACATCAGATTATTTCAATACTTTCACGCGACTGTTTTCACGTAATGTCTCATATCCTCGGATTATCAGATTGTCACCTTCATCTAGTCCTTCAGTAATCTCAACGTTAACTTCATCTTCAAGTCCTGTTTTAATATTACGCAGAACTGCACTATTTCTATCAACAACATATACATATTTCTGATTTCTTCGTGAAATGACCACTTGTTTTGGAATAACAATGGCACTATCAGCTTTTTCTACTACGATATCGGCTTTGACAAACATACCTGGTCGTAGTTTCAACTGATTGTTGTCAACCAATATCTTTCCCTTGAATGTACGTGTTTCTGTGCTTATTGCTGGTGACAGCTCACTTATTACTCCGCTAAGTGTATCGTGCGGCATTGTATAATGCGTAATATAAACTGGTTGATTTGACTCTACGTATCCAATTGCACTTTCTGGCAAATTGATATCCATATACATCCGTGAATAGGCCATTAGTTCAACCATCAAACTACCTTGAGTCACTTTGCTTTGAGGTGTATTATGTGGCAAAGATACTATGACACCATCAAAGGGAGCTCTCACGGTCATTTTCTCAAGATTAAGGGTTGCATTTTCAAGGTCGTATCGAGCGTTATTGACCTTGACTTCAGTATTGCGCATTTCGCTTAAGGTGACTCCTCCTTTTTCATACAAAGCTATTTGTTTGCTTTGTTCTTGTTCAGCAATTTCAAGGCTTAATTTTTTAGACTCTAATGCAATTCCATTTTCATATTCTTTATCTTCTAAACGGATGATCAACTGACCTTTTTTAACGGCATCACCCAATTTATAAGGTTTGCCAGTAGTAGAATTCGTTTGAAGATTATAAAAGCCACTCATCTCAGAATTCAGCTCCACACTATAGGTAGCCAAAGCAGTACCTGTCGTATTAATCAATTTGCTGATTGAGCTTTTTTTTAGTTCTTGTACAGAGACAGGTGTTTCAATTTCGTTTTGACTGCTTTGGGTTTGTTGTCCACATGCTGCCAAAAATACAACTAGTGCTGTGAGCAATAAGATTTTGTAGTTCATCCTGTTATTTCTTTTTGTTTGTGTGATTAAATTTAATTTAATTGATAATGCCTGTCCACTCTTTGATTGGAACAATGGGACGTTTATCTTCAAAATCGTATAAAGTTAAAATTTTCAAGTTAAGCAATTCAATTTTGTAATTGATAAGTGCTTGTGCATGAGCAATTTTTCTATTCGATAGTTGGGTTTGAAACTGACTAATTTCCATGCCGGTAAGGTCGCCTTCTCGATATCTTGTCAAATTGATATCATATGTAAGCTGAGCATTCCGAACACTTTTTTCTGCAATATCAATTTGAGTACGTAGGTTCTCAAGTCTCCTCCAGGTTTGTCTTACATCTAATTCAATATCTATTCTTAGGTTTTCTTGTTCAAGCTTAGCAAGTGTTTGAGCCACTTTTTGCGCATTAACGCGTGCTTTTTTTTCGCCCCAATCAAAGATAGGCACACTAAGACTTATAGACATTCTCGGGTTTTGAGTAGGGTTTTCATAAATATTGCCAAATCTTTCATTATCGCCAATAATTCCCACCGACAAGGAGATATCCCCTTTAAACTCATTAAGACTTTTGGTCTGGATCATCTGAAATTCAGCTAATTCAATATCAATTTCTCGTTGTCGAATTTCCATTCTTGAGTTTAGGGCACTTTGTACAGCCTGTACTAGATCGATTGCTACATGATCCAGTTCGATTTCCAAAGTCACCTCTATATTATCATCCAAAGACATTCCCAATGTTTGTTTTAGTTGATCTTTAGCATTCTCAAGAGACACGCTTCGTTCTTCTACTGCGGATTGAGCATTGGCTAGATTGAGTTCTGCTTGATATAGTTCTTCTCTTGCTGAAAGATCAGCCTCCACTTTATTCTTAATTATTTCAAAACTTTGCTCTGTATTCTCTAGCTCTTCTTTACTGATGGATAGATTATTTTGAGCCATATATACGGTGTAGAATTGATTAGTAATACTCCTTTCTGTGTTTAGTCTCTGCAAAGCATAACGAATGCCTGCGTTTTCATAATCAAATTCAATCTGCTTCAATTCCATCTTTGAGCGGTTATATGTGAAAATAGGTTGTGAAAGTCGCAAATAGAAGTCATTACTAAATGCTCTGTTTCTATTATCCATATTTTCCACTGTCGACTTATTATCTTGCCAACCGAATGTGTTAATCAAAGAAACTTCACCACCTGTCATCAAAATTGGTTGAGACACCCTAAATGTTCCACTAGTATTCAGGGTTTCATTGGTATACCATTGTGATAAACGTTCGTCAAATCTTCTTGACCTGCCGTAATTAATTGGATTTAGATCGAGTGAGAAACGAGACTTTAGGGATGCCTGTTGTGCTTCAAGATTATATTGATATCGTTCGAGATTGAGCTTCGACGCTTTTAAATCGGGATTATTCTCTTCCGCAATATCTAATGCTTGCTCAATGGTCATGGGTGTCTGAGCATAGGTGTATGAATGCAATGCTATTCCTGTTATAAGTATGAGTAAACAAGAAAATTGTATTCTTAATCGGTTTTTTTTCATGATTATTTTATTTTCAATTCAAATGTGTATGATTATCGCATCATTTTTTGTCAAATGAGATTTCTTCAATTTTCATTATCTTCTTACAATTTTAACGGCATCGGCAGTCACTGTTGTTAATTTAGTTTCATTGCTTAATACAACTTCAACTGTATCATTACTAAAGAAGTATGAGCCCAACTCACTCCACCCCTCATCCGATTGTTGCAAATTAATATATGCACTTTCTTCTTGTCCGTCGTATCTAACTTTAAAGCGATACTCTGAATCTTTTTCGGAAGAGCCACCTCGACCTCTTCCGTATCCTCTGCGAAGTTCATCGGATTTGTAAACCCAGTAAAAGAGGTCATACTGCCCAGCATCTAAAACTGGAATTTTCCATGTTGCAGTCTGATTTCCACTGCCACTTTTGATTACATAAGCCGAGCGAATATGGGTGCCATAATATTTATCGTTCGTGGTCAAAGTCCACTGGAGCGGTGGACGCCAGTTAGAGACGCCTGAATAACGAAATGAGTTATCATCAACCTGATCTAGCCATTGTGGCAATAGTCCTACCACATCAGGAGTCGATAATAGAAACAGCGTTGAGTCTTCATTATCTACAATCAACTCTCCTGACATCTCATAAGTTACATTTTCCACAACATAATCGAACTCTTCATCGATAGGTCTGTTTCGCTCACGAATAATATTATTTGTGGGGAGGTTAATAGATGAGGGTAGATTTGCAGAAATTAGCGTATTGATATTGATATTACGTGGTGCTTCTTCCCATACAGAGACCAAATTTTTAGTTTCGTGTGCTTTGAGTGACACTTTCCGTTTTTCTCTCGGATCATAAAAGGCATTTTGCCCACCTCTAAACATGATTTCCACATCAACTATCCCATCGAAATCAGAGTCGTTGGATATCTGTTGTTTTACTACAAATACCTCTTTGTCTCGGTTTGTAACTTGAATAACTTCGGGTGTCCATATTGTATAGAATGGAAGAGTAGTGGGATGATTCCAAGCTTCAAGAGGTGAGCGCAAATCAACTTCAGCGATCACTCCTAAGGTGTCTAGCAGGTTTTCAAACCTTAGGTTAGTAAATATATTACGTTGCAAAACAGCACGTAACGAATCTCTATACTCACTATATCCAATATTGCGTTCAGCGAGTGCAAATAGGTAGTTGATCTTCAGTGATGTAATATTATCTAAAAGGTCGCGGTGGTCTATATTGGAAAGTAATTCCTTGAATGGTGCTTTTTCCATCAGCAAATTTGCTTTTTCATTATTGCTGATTCCGTTCATTTGTCGGAAACTAATGTTATCATCTACATTATCCTGCAGATAGAGTTCAATTAATCGATTAGATATGGACCATTCTGAAGAAAAAACATTATACCTGAAATTGTATAATTGTGGAAAAATAAAAAATGGATTTGGTTTGTTGGAAATATTAACTGAACCCCTTTCCTGCGACCAGTCAAAATTACTTTGCGTTCTCTCAAAAAACCGCATAAATCTATTCAGTACACTTATTGCCGCTTCTTCATCACTAATTTCACCTCTGCCTCTCTGTGCAAAATTCTTTTCATTACTAAAATTCCTCACCACATCCGCCTCATTGACCAAACTGCCCTTTTCTGGGAATAAAACCATCTCAGGTTGCATTACTTCCTGCGCTTGAGTCCATGTACGTGTGTAACTATAAAACTGCACGGGTACTTCGATAAGAGAAAATCGATTGTACGAATAGTCGAGTGAATAGTTTGTTTCGATCGAGCGTCTTCTTTCCCTGATTTGTTCGGGAATTGTTTCGACAATCTCATTGAATATTTCTGAAAAATAGTCGTTACCCTTTATATTCCATATACTATATACTGTTTCATCCACCTCAACGCTTTTTTGTTCGTAGTCACCAATAATTAGCGTAATTGATGGAGTTAAGAAGTCAGTTTCATACACAAATATGCTATCATATTCTATGGTTGTAACTAGCTTCTCTCTGTTTTTATCTAATTGGAAGTCACGACCTGCCCTTTCTTGAAGCGAGTCTCTACTAATAGGCGGTCTCATATCAGGCCTATTTCCACCCCTTCCGGCTGGGCCCTGACCAACAGGTCGGTCTCTTCTCGTTCCACCTCCTCCTATAGTTTGTTGCTGTGCTCTTGCAACAACATTATTTAATGGTTGCTGTCTCGCTGCACCATTATTCCTGGCAGGTTGCTGTCTCATTGCACCAACATCCCTGCCTGGTTGGCCTCTTTCTGCAAGATTTTCATCAGAGTAACGTCTGTTTGCTCCAGCTGGTCTTCGGGTTGCTGCCGAATCATCATCTTGAGCCATTTCAGGTCGCCTCCTGCGCATTGCTGTAGTATCGCCTGCAATAGACTGAAGTGAATCCCTATTCAGTTGCGACCTCATTTCTCCTCTCTCTGCAACCCTTGCGCTCCTTTCCTGTCCAGTGAAGCCTTCTCTTATTGGCCCATCCTCTTCTGAGTTTTCCGAAGATTGTTCTCTCTCTCGTCCAGCACGTTCAGTAGTTATAGAATCATTATCACTCTTCTCTTCTAGTACAACCCATTCCTTTTTAGCAATTGGCCATTTCATAGTCCCTTGCGACAATGCCTTCAATCCGTTTATCGTTTTCACTTTTAAATTGAAATAGCTGAAATATGCTTGCTGCCAATCCGGATTTTCACTACTATAAGAGGTTCCTGGACGAGGATACCAATATGTTTCAGGTGTGAAAAG
>DATERO010000100.1:0-10999 GCA_035271465.1 Dysgonamonadaceae bacterium
TTATACTTTCCGAGCACTCAGAAACTCCAATCCAAACCGAATTGCACTTTCCGAGCACTAAGAAACCCCGATCCAAACCGAATAGCACTTTCCGAGCAACAAGAAAGCGGTTTTCGAGAGTGAAATGTACTTTCCGAGCACTAAGAAGCCTAAATCCAAACCGAATTGCACTTTCCGAGCAACAAGAAAGTGGTTTTCGAGAGTGAAATGCACTTTCCCAGCAGTAAGAAGCCTAAATCCAAACCAAACTGCAATTTCCGAGCACTAAGAAAGCGGTTTTCAAGAGTGAACTGCACTTTCCGAGCAGTAAGAAGCCTAAATCCAAACCAAACTGCAATTTCCGAGCACTAAGAAAGCGGTTTTCAAGAGTGGAATGCACTTTCCGAGCAGTAAGAAGCCAAAATTCAAACCAAACTGCAATTTCCGAGCACTAAGAAAGTAGTTTTCAATACTGACTCCCATTTTCGAAGCAGAATGAAATCTTTGTTCGAACCGATTTTCATAATCGATACATCAAAAGATCAATAGTGCAAAAATATTTGATTCATCAGTTCATTTTAATTATCTTTATATTTATGTATAACCAAATAAAAAACAGATCAGTTATGAAATTTAATTCAATTCGTTTTGTTGTAATACTTATGGCAAGTTTTATAACTACATCGTGTATTCAATCAGATGGTGAGAAACCAGTAGACATAAACAACGAAGAAGTCACAGCTTCAACACAAGAACCTTTAGAGTTTCGAGACTTTGGGAATGATCCTTTCGTTTTTAACATTGAAGATTACACAAAAGCAAATGATACATACCGTACCGCTTTGTGGACAGGTGAGTATATGCAATTGACCGTAATGAGCATAAAGCCTGGTGAAGACATTGGACTTGAAATACATGATGACCATGACCAATTTATCCGCGTTGAAGAAGGAGAAGGCATTGTGATGATGGGTGATACAGAAGATAATCTAACCTATCGAAAAAAAGTGGAAGACGATTTTGCAATTATGATCCCTGCTGGAAAATGGCATAATTTGATAAATGATTCCGACAAGCCATTGAAGTTATACTCAATTTATGCTCCAAAAGAACATAAATATGAAACAGTACACCAAACGCGAGAAGACGCACTGGAAGACGAACACGATCATTAATTTTCTTCTATTCAACTCCAAATAGATAGAAAAATAAGCATAATAAATATTGCTTCATCATTTTAGTGATGTCAATAATAAAAGCACTTCTATTCAAACAACGCCTTGTTAGTGTTATTTAACACAATTGCACCTTAAGCATGTTTTATAACATGCTTTTTTCAATTATCTTTGCACGCTTTTAAAAAACAAGAAAGCAAACATTATTGAAATCAAAAACAAAATGAAAAAATTATTTTTATTAGTAGCAGTTGCTGCAACTATCTCATTTGCATCATGTACAAATGCAAAAACAACAGAAGAAACTGAAGTAATAACACCAGAAACAGCAGTAGTAGAGATAGAAGAGCCTTCTATTGAAGCTGACACAACTTTCGTTATGGACGAAATGGAAGCTGATTCAATTGAAGTAGTTGTTGAATAGTCTCTTTTTGAAACAGAAAACTTATAGAAAGTCGCATTAACCGTGCGACTTTTTTTGTATCTTACAATAAACAAATTAACTTTGTTATAATAAATCACGTCCCTAACAAATGTAAAATATGAAACGGTTGATATTTTTCGCAACAATACTTTTGGTATTGATAAATAGTGGATGTAATAATAAGAAGAGTTACATTGAAAAAGAGATTGTTTTTAATGACAAACTCACTCCCGAGCAAAAAATGAAACTTGCTGCATATCTCGTACCAACAAAAGAACAGTACGAATGGCAACAGCTCGAATTAACTGCATTTATTCATTTCGGCATCAACACTTTTACAGGAAGAGAATGGGGAGATGGAACGGAAGACCCTGACTTATTCAATCCTACTGACTTTAATGCAGAACAGTGGGTTGAAGCTTTAAAAGATGGTGGTTTCAAAATGATAATACTTACAGCAAAGCATCACGACGGTTTTTGTTTATGGCCCACCAAAACAACAACGCATTCCGTTGCTTCGTCACAATGGCGCGATGGAGCAGGCGATGTGGTAAGAGAACTGAGAAATGCTTGTGAAAAACACGATATAAAGTTCGGTGTTTATCTCTCTCCATGGGATAGAAATGCAAAAAGTTATGGCGACTCTGCTGAATACAATAAAATATTTGCTCAACAACTTAATGAACTTCTAAGCAATTATGGAGAAATACACGAAGTGTGGTTTGATGGTGCAAATGCTGAAGGTCCGAATGGTAGAAAACAAGAATATGATTGGAAAGCTTTTTATCATGTAATTGATAGCTTGCAACCGTTTGCAGTGAAAGCAATCATGGGCGATGATATTAGATGGGTAGGCAATGAAGAGGGCTGGGGTAGAGAAACAGAGTGGAGCGTAACTCCATTAAGAGCAGCTATTCATGAAGATGCTGTGGAAGAGAATAATAGATTGAAAATTTCCGATACTGCAAAAGACTTAGGTAGTCGCAAATTAATAGAACAAGCCAATTCTATTTACTGGTATCCATCAGAAGTAGATGTTTCAATTCGTCCGGGTTGGTTCTATCATCCCGAAGAAGATGCTCAAGTGAAAACATTGGAAGAGTTGGTCAATATTTATTATCAATCGGTAGGAATGAACTCAGTTCTTCTGCTGAATGTACCTCCAGATACCCGTGGTTTGATTCATGAAACAGATGTTGCACGACTGCAAGAATTCGGCGAGTACATTAGAAGCACTTTCGAAAAAAATAAATTGGATGATACTCATTCCTATTGGAAAGCTAATAATGGAGATTATAGAGAGTATAAGATAAAAGATGGTGAGATAATTAACACAGTTCTTTTGCAAGAAGACATTCAAAAAGGTCAAAGAGTAGAAGTCTTTAAAGTGGAAGGATTAATAGATGGCAGCTGGAAGAAGCTGGCAGAAGGTACTACCATTGGCTACAAAAGACTACTTCGCTTTGATGACGTTTCTCCCGAAAAAATTCGCATTACTTTAATAGAAACACGCACTAGTGCAAATATCAAAGAGGTTGGTGCTTATTATGCCGAACCAATTGATGAGAGTACTGATAAAAGAGATTCAAATAACATTAACGAAAACGAATGAAACCATATATAATACTTTTTTTTAGTTGCATTGTATCTTTGGGATACGGTCAGAAGATAGATGAAGTTTTTAAGACTATGCCCGAAGAATTTCTTCCCGCTTTCTCTGAAGCAAATAAGACAATGCTACTTGTCGACTCTTCCTTTTCCGTTATCCCCTACCCTTTAGGAGAAATAGAGAAGTTAGATTATGACGAAACTTTTTTATCGCTAAAAACTTCGGAAGTGGGTACAATGCAAATCAAGTTATTATCTTTGGTGAATCAAACACAAATAATTGCTCTAATAAAAACTGTTTGTGGAACATTCTGTGACAGCAATATTCGATTCTTCTCAACTGACTGGAACGAAATTGATAGAAGCAGCTTACTACCACAAATAAAGCCCATTGCCTTCTTTGATGCAACTCAAGTGAATACAGAGGAATTTAAATGGGCTATATCTCACATTGATATATTCCCACTTCAATATCAATTCGAAAAAGAGAGTGATAACATAATTGTCACTTCTGATTTTAAGAAAAGCCTCTCCAAAAATGATTTGCAAAAAGTGACACCTTATCTTGAAAATGAAACAATAGAGTTATCGTGGAATAAGTCAACGTTTATCATCAACTAATTAATTTAATTATGCACCCGTAGTTCAATGGATAGAATATCGGATTCCGGTTCCGAAGATGCGAGTTCGATTCTCGCCGGGTGTACAAATACCTTATTACTTATTATAAACACAAATAATTTTATCTCTAATATATTATGAAAGAGCGTAAATCTCCCGATATAATTAATGATTTGAATGAGAACGAAATATTTGTTTTTGGTAGCAACTTAGAGGGTAGTCATGGAGGTGGAGCAGCTGCTATTGCTGCCAGAAAGTTTGGAGCAATTTGGGGACAAGGCGTAGGATTGCAAGGACAATCATATGGCATCCCTACAATGCATGGAGGAGTTTCGGCTATTAAGCCTTATGTTGATGAGTTTATAGAGTTTGCTAAAAACAATGCGCAGTTAGATTTTCTTGTTACTCGCATTGGTTGCGGAATTGCTGGTTTTAGGGAAGAAGAGATAGCACCTCTTTTTGAGAGTGCCGCATCGTTGGAAAATGTTTATTTGCCTGACACTTTTTGGGATATTATCAATAGGTAAAGTTTTGTAGATTAATTATTAACCCTAATAATCATGGGTAATGAGACTATAGCCATTTAAAAGACTATAGCCATATTGCTCCCCAACGAAAAAAAATACAGGATTAGTAAAATTAGAAGTTGTATGAGAGTCCTACACCAAATACTTCTTTGAACTGTATTTTTGCAGCAGAACTTCCGTCATTTTGGAGGATTTTCACATCGTCATCATATCTGAGCATCGTATTCAAATTAACTGTAATGTATTTATTAACTTTCATACCGATTAAGACCTCCCAATTAATATCAATATTTTGAGGCTTGTCAATATAGTTAGAGAACATATCTAGCTTTGATGCAAAAGAAATATTTTTCAAAAAATCTCCTTCAAAGTCATTGCGTGCATATGCAAGTCTCAAATATCCTCCTAATTCCGATTTAACTTTACTGCCCGGATCAACACCAAAAGCACCTTCATCAGATAGAGCTTGATCCATTACAAAGGTGAATTTGCCAGAAATAGGCGCGAAGAAAGCTGAGAAATAATCATTTGGCTTATAGTTCAAACCAGCAGCCACCATCAGATATGCAGGTGCCATAAAATCAGATATCTTTACAGAATCGTTTGGATAGTTGTAGCCAGAAGCAAACTGAGTTCGAAAATTAAGCAACCCAGCATAATAAAACTTATCAAAAGCCTTACGTCCATATATTGATGAAAAGTCTATTCTATCATCAGTTTTCATTGCACCATTACTATAAGAGTCTTGTCTCAAAAATCCATATCCCAAATCCAAAGAGTTATCCCAAGTGTTTAGTGAATCTTTGTAATTAGCAAATAGACTTAATAGGGCATTAGCCGCTATAGAATTTTCACCACCAGCCGACCAGTTTACCAAAGCAGTTTGAGAAAATGTCAAGCTCGTAACTCCCCCAGTTTTCCATCCCATCAAAGAATCAACTTTCTCAACTTTCACCTCTTTCAAGTGATCTTCAATTGCTACATCAACTACTTGTGCTTCTGCACTAATTATTAACACTACAATGAGCGTTAGAATAACAAATAATTTTCTTTTCATATAATTGATTTTTTTAATTAGTCCAGTACTAGAACAAATCTCCAAGCTTGTGTCACTAAATCAAATCCGAAATGTACATATCTCGATAGACCTATTTGTCAGCAAATGACCTGAGCCAGATAATAAATGTCTATTTCTTTACTTCTTCTGACTTATACAAATACCGCTTAATCTTTTTTGTTGCTGTTTTCTTAAAAGGCTCCATGTGATGCCTGATATCTTGCAGTTTAGATGAATTACTCACCTTTGAATTAATATACTCCTTTAAATCATCCATCAATTCAGAGACCTTCTCCTCTAAGTCTTCTATTTTTATAGAAACATCCGATCTCATCTCCTTTAACTTATTCTCCAAGTCTTCCATATTGAAGTTTACCAAAGCTACTAAGCGCCCCTTCTCCTCAATCACTACTGACTCTTCAACAAATTCAAATTTATTGATTAAAGATTCAATTTCTTCAGGATAGATATTTTCTCCACTTGGTCCAACAATCATACTCTTAAGACGTCCTTTATGTGTCAATATACCTCTCTTATCAAAAGAGCCTAAATCACCCGTCTTAAACCAACCATCATCGGTCAAGACTTCTCTAGTTACCTCTTCACTTTTATAATAGCCCAACATCACATTATCACCTCGATACCATATTTCACCTTCTCCTGTTTCAGGATTAGGATTGTGAATGATCATTTCAGAGTCAACAACTTTAGGACCTATAGCTTGAAACTTTCCTTTTCCAGGAGCACTTCCTGCAATTAAAGGTGAAGTTTCTGTCAACCCATACCCAATAGCAAATGGAAATTTAGCATCAATAAGAAAACGCTCTACCTGAGCATCTAACTTTGCACCTCCTATACCAAAAAATTTAAGTTGGCCACCGAAAGTTTCATACAGTTTCTTGCCTGCTACGCGATTCAGTATTTTTTGAGTTGGTCTAAATTTATATAAAGAACGTGTGATGCCCTTGCTATTTATTTTCTTCAGAATACTCCCTTTGTATATCTTCTCGATAATCATGGGAACAGTTAACATGAGTGTAGGCTTTACTTTCTTCAATGCAGGCAGTAAAACAGACCCTGTAGGTGGTCTACGCAAATAATTAATAGAAGCACCATTCATTAAAGGCAATAAAAAACCAATCGTATTTTCATAGGTATGAGACAATGGTAAGACAGAAATAAACCGATCACTTTCTAAAATTTCTTGTACACAATTAGATTGATAAACATTAGTAATCAGATTCCTTTGTGAAAGCATTACTCCTTTGGGTGTACCTGTAGTGCCAGATGTATAGAGCAAAACGGACATCACATCTTCCTCAGGCGAATAGGTCTTTTGAGGTTTATTGTTTTCATCAAATAGAGGTGATGCCTCTCCACCATTTAATAAACTAAAGTCATCAAGCCTAACGACTAATTCAACGCTATCTTTTTCCAATTTAGTAAACTTAAAGTCTAATGACTTAGAAATAAAGATAGCTTTTGCCCCTGAATGTTCTATAATATTACCAAGCTCATACGCATTAAAGTCGGGCAATACAGGTACTAACACTACGCCCATGCATTGAGTTGCAAAATAGACAATGCCCCAATTAGGCATATTCTGACTGTAAAGAATTACACGGTCGCCTGGCTTAATACCCAAGACCTCCATATAAGCCATAACTGCATCAATACGATTACTCATCTGGGAGTAGGTTAGAAACTCTTCACCTATAAAACCAAGAGCATTATTATCTCCGTACTTAGAGACTAACTCTGGGATAAGATTTTTAAAAAGATATGATTGGGGTATAAACATATTTGTAATTAACCTATAAAATCAATATAAATAAAATAGCACCTATACTACTAACGCTTTAACCTTTACACTTGTTTTCTGTGACTGACACAAGTTTTCCTATATTATACTTTTACTCTTGTTTTTGCAGGTCACTAATCTGTATTTCAGAAAGAACAAGTGTAAGCTATGCATGCAAAGATGTTAGTGTTTTTGTGTGGGTTTGCAAATCTATTGAAAAGAAATGAAAATACAATGAGGAAGATGGGATAAACTTTGCTGGAGCAAGCTTAGGCGTGCATGTAGGTTTATTAGTTGGCGCAAATTTCTGACTTGTGCCTTCTACATATGTTGGCGCATGTGATTCGCTGGCGCAAG
This sequence comes from Dysgonamonadaceae bacterium, assembly GCA_035271465.1. Taxonomy (GTDB): domain Bacteria; phylum Bacteroidota; class Bacteroidia; order Bacteroidales; family Dysgonomonadaceae; genus UBA2632. The sequence continues at coordinate 7,550 of DATERO010000100.1, forward strand.
TCTCTGACTTGTGCCTTGTAAATACGCTGGCGCATGTCTCCAGACATGTGTCTTAATACAGGCACAGGTCGGAGACCTGCGCCAGCCTTCAGACCTACGCCAGCCTTCAACCAGCAGCAACGTGCGAACCTACGTCATCCAATACCAATTGTCCATTTGTGTCGCTAAAATTATGCTATCCAATTACTTCTATATCCAACATTCCCTTTCCACCTGCATAATCATAAGCACTACTATACATATAATCTTCGGGATTAAAAACGAATCCCTCTTCTACTGGGTTATAATGAATATAATCTATTTTTTGTTCTATCACTTTATTACTCCACAATTCAATCGGTCTACTTTCGGTTTGCCAAAGGCTATATCCTTTATCAGTTCGAAACTCTTTTAATATCCATTCTCGTCTACTTTCCTGTGAATTATCTCTGATTTTATTCAAAATAGTTCTTGATGTGAACTTTTTAAAATCTCGTATGATATCAGATAAATTATATCCTTCTTTTGCAGAAACTATTAAATGAGCATGATTTGTCATTATACAATAGGCGAAAATATCCAATCCTCTGTTTTTTTGACAATAACATAAGTTTTCAATCAAGATATTCTTATATTCATTTCTAGTGAAAACATCCACCCATTTTCTTACTGTTAGTGTTACAAAATATAAACCTTCTGGATTATGAAATTTATATTTTCTACTCATAGTCATTTTATTTATTCGCTGGCGCAAGTCTCTGACTTGTGCCTCCGCTGGCGCTAGTCTCTGACTTGTGCCTTGTTCAACTTAAAGGCACAGGTCGGAGACCTGCGCCAGCCTTCAGTATTTCTTTTTCATTTTTGCTTTCATCTCTTCTTCTGACAATGGCTTGTGTACCTTATAAAGATTTTTTGTGTTTACTTCAACAGGCTCTCTATCAGAATGATATATACAATATGCTGAATATCCTAAAGCATCTCTATCACACCCTGGATTCACACACGTTGAAGTACCCAAAAGCGTATTTACAATAGAAGCACAAGAAGAGAACGACAAAAGCAGGATTGTAAGTAATGCTATCATACCAGTTTTTCTCAAAGAGATGAAATCTCTATAAAACTCTTTTCTCATATCACAATTTTGAAATTATAAATGTACACAAATAAAAACTATTAGCTGGCGCAAGACTTTAATTAAGCCTTGTAAACTTAATACACACTGGTTTATCTATTTCAATATCTTGATCTATATCTGTAAGCAATCCTGTTTCTTTATCTACACTATATACTTGAATAACATTATCGTCTCGACCAGCGACTAGTAAGAAATTTCCATTGGGTGTAATAACAAAGTTACGTGGGTGTCTGGCAGTTTCTTGATACCCAACTTTAGTAAGCGTTCCATCTTGCGCATCTATAGCAAAAATTGCAATACCATCGTTTTTCAATCTGTTTGAGGCATAGAGGAATCGTCCATTGGGAGACACATGAATATCTGCACTACCTCTTGCACCTACTTTATCAGCAAGAATGATTTGTTTTTGTTGCAAATCACCCATGTTGTAATCGTACACAATAACTTCGCCTGATAACTCACCGATTACATAAAAATACAAACCATTGGGATGAAAATCAAAATGTCTAGGTCCTGTACCTGCAGGAGTTTTAAATATTGCAGTATCTGTTTCCAACAAAGCTGGCTGACCTTCAAAAACAGAATGAATTGATTTGTATCTATATATATTATCTGTTCCTAAATCAGCAGCAAACAAAAACAATCCATCGGGTGAATAACGAACACTATGTAAGTGGGGTTGTTCTTGTCGTGCAGAGTCAGGACCTTTGCCTTTAAACGTAAATAAGTTTGTCAGTGGGCTCAACGTTCCATCTGCGTTAACATTAAATTGCGAGATACTTCCTCCGCCATAGTTTGCAGTAATCACATTGTTGCCTTTTGAATCAAGCGCAATATATGCGGGTGAACTGCCTTGTGTATTTTGTGAATTGAGTAGCTCCAAATCTCCTGTTTGTTTATCGAAAGAGAAAGAGTGAGCAAAACCATCATCGCCCATGTTTTCACCAACTGAATAAATAAACTTTTCGTTAGGGCTTATTACCAAGTAGGATGGATTAGCAACCTCCACCATACTTATTGAATCAGACTCACCAGTTTCAGTATTGAATTTATAAACATAAATTCCTTTGCTTCCTTCGTTTGAAGTATAAGTTCCTACAAGCATATACATCTCACCATAATCTAAGATTGAATCATTTAAAGTATCTTCTGCAGTTTTATCTCTTTTATTCATTGTACAAGATATTGTTAATAATGCTATAAAGAGTAGGTATGTAATTCTTTTAATCATTTTAGTTTTTTCGTTTCGTTTAAGAGGCTAAAGTAATTATTAATTTCTATTCTGACAACTCTATACTTTAAATAGAGATGAAGCTTCTATGGTATGACAAAATGAATTCCACCTTTTATTGCTAATTTCTGAACAAAACAGATATTTTTTTTTAAAGTACAATCTAATTGATCATTTTACGAGTGTCACTTATTACAGAGATTGGCACGTTAAGAATATTTCAAGTCAACACCTCTATGGCTGGTAGTTACACTATAAACTTCTCTCTATATTCTTATAATAAACTAAATAAACAGCTTGTTAAATAAGCGTAAATACAATACTTTAATACTATTGTGTATTGCATAGTATATGGCAATAAATTACATTTGTCAACAATTAATCAATTGTAACCTTTTCAATGGGGTAATTGTCCAATATTCAAAAATATGATAAGTCTAAAAAAAATAAACAAATCGTATCGAACAGGAGCTATTTCGTTGCATGTATTGAAAGATATTGATTTGGAGATTGAAAAGGGTGAATATGTTTCGATTATGGGAGCATCGGGTTCAGGAAAATCTACACTGCTCAATATTTTAGGAATATTGGACAATTACGACACGGGTGATTACTATTTGAATGGTTCGCTTATCAAAAACTTATCTGAGAAACGTGCAGCGAAGTACCGCAATGATATGATAGGATTTGTTTTTCAATCATTTAACCTCATCAACTTCAAAAATGCATTGGAGAATGTTGCCCTCCCACTCTATTATAAAAATGTAAGTCGTAAGCAACGCAACATTATTGCCATGGAACATTTGGATCAAATGGGACTAAAAGAATGGGCTCATCATTTGCCTAATGAGCTGTCGGGAGGACAAAAACAACGAGTTGCCATAGCTCGAGCAGTGATATCAAAACCTAAAATAATATTAGCAGACGAGCCTACAGGTGCCCTTGACAGTAAAACATCTGTAGAAGTGATGAAAGTTCTTTCTGAGTTGAACAGTACTGGTATCACTACTATTTTGGTTACGCATGAGCTTTCGGTTGCAGAAACAACGAGACGGATTATCAATCTGAAAGACGGAAGAATTGAAAATAGTACAACAAACCCTAC
>DATERO010000101.1:0-3049 GCA_035271465.1 Dysgonamonadaceae bacterium
CAATGGCAGTACACTTAGATACTTTGCCAGCTTTCGCAATGGCGATTTCTTACTGTTCATCATAATAATTCGTTGTTTGAGTTGTGATACATTAAAGTTATTGATTAGCTGAACTGCAGTTTCAGGATAATTCATTTGTAGTAGGTTGCACTGATATTCATGCGTGTCTATGCCTTTTTGCAACACGGCACTATCAGCCAGATATTCTAAGTTGATGGCAATGTCTCGCTTCATCAACCAAACAATGGGATTCCACCAAAAAGCAATGCGAAGCATCTCTACCAATAGTATGTCAACTGAGTGCCACTGATGAGCGTGTGTATGCTCGTGGAGAAGTATCTGTTTCAACTCTTTCTCATTGTGTGTTTCTGTATTTACGAATATCCAATTGAAGAATGAAAAGGGTGTTATCTCATCTTTGAGGTGATAGAAGAGGTATCCAAAAAGGCTTCTCTTTTCACTGTGCGATTTGATGCGAACGATTGAGAACAGTTGCCACAGAAAGCGTAAGCTTAATAGGAGAACTCCCACTAAAAGGATGTTTTTTGCAACTATCGTCCAGTCAATTGGAGTAGCAACTTCTGGTGCATCTTCAACTATCATTTCGCTCATCGAAATCTCTCCAATATATACGGATGTTTCTGTTGTAGCAGGCTCTGGTGTAGATTGAACTAAGTTACTCAATGCTGATACAGTAAAGAGAGGGTAGGAGAGTGAGAAAATAATTGCCGAGAGAAAGTAGTATCTTCTCAACTTAATGAATGTGTCTTTACGAAAGAGGAGTGCGTAAAGCAGATAGAAGACAGCAAGCGATAGATTCACTTTAACGGTGTATAGAATAAGTGTTTCCATTGTAGTATTGTTTATGTTGGATTTTATTTCCAGTTCTTATTTTCTGTTTTTTTCAATGAGCTCTATTATTTCTGACAATTCCTCTGTGGTTATCTTTTGATCTTTCACAAAAAAGGAGACCAATTCTTTGTAAGAATCATCGAAATAGCTTTTTACTACATCCGAAAGGAAGTGACGTTTATATGCAGCTTCGGTTATCTTTGGTGTATATACTTTCACATTGCCATACCTGCGCATAGATAGATATTCTTTTTTTTCTAAGTTCTTAAAGATGGATGCTACAGTGGTATATGGTGGTTTTGGGTCTTTCATTTTATCCACCACATCCTTTATTGCGCACTTACCAATTTCCCAAATATGCTGCATAACTGTCTCTTCTTGTGGGGTTAATTGTTCCATTGTTGTATTTTTTATTTTGGATTGTTATTATATTGATATCACAAAGATACGAAAACATCGTAACAGTCAAATTGTTTCGTAAATTTATGTGGTTAAATAAATATAAAGTCTTATTTATTATTTGATTTGTATACGATAGATAATAAACGAACATATTTATATCTATATCTGATGAAATTGATCTCCAGCTCAGCTGGAATTTGTTTTTTCAAATAAATGGAAATAAATGGATTTTTATTTCTTATATAAGATCAAAAAATTGATGTGATCATATCTCTTTATTGATATTATCTAAAGATAATAGATCACTCGTTGCTGTTGAATCAGTGTTTTTTTTTGTGGAATTAATATTTAACATTACTGTCTTTAGCTTATAAATAATACCTCTTTTAAGGGCATATCTCACAAGTTGTATTCATCAAAAAAAGCAGTAGAAAATTGAATTTCTACTGCTTTCCTATATTTCTACATTATTTGCACTATGCTCTTCTATTCTAACGATTGATTAGAGCTATTGCGCTGCTTTTAAGAGTGTATCTGCAAGTCTGCTTGCGCCTACTCTGAATAAATCTTTATTGCACCACTCTTCGCCCAATGTTTCTTTTACAATGGTGTAGTAGTTTACTGCATCTTCAACCGTAGAAACACCACCCGATATTTTAATTCCTTTCTTTACACCAGTTTTCTTGTAATAGTTCTTTATAGCTATACACATTGCGTATGCTGCTTCTAATGTAGCTCCGCTGTAAACTTTACCAGTTGATGTTTTTATGAAGTCTGCTCCTGAGTATAGTGACAATACGGATGCATCATGTATCTTCTTTGCATCCTTAAGTGCGCCAGTTTCCAGAATTACTTTTAGTTTTGCTTCATGGCATGCTTCTTTGATTTCATCAATCTCTTCAGCCAGTTCTTCATACTCTTCATTTAAGAAAAGACCTAAATTGAGAACTACATCAATTTCATCTGCACCATCTAATACGGCCAAAGCTGTTTCTGCAATTTTGACCTCCAGAAAAGTTTGAGAAGAAGGAAACCCTCCAGCTACACAAGCTATATTTACGTTGGCTGTGAGCGATTCGCGTACTGTTTTAGCAAACTTAGGAAAAACACAAACCGCAGCAACGTTGTCTATAGTTGGGTTACTTCCCTCAAAATCATTGACTTTGGAGGTGAAGTTCCAAATGTCCTCACGTGTATCTGTTGTGTTTAATGTAGTTAGATCTATACAGCTATATATTTTTTTCAGTACTTCAGTAGTATTGTTCTCATTATACTTTTCGCCGATAATCTTTTTTACTTTTTCTGCTACATCGTTATCTGTTAGTTTGAATGGAATATCACTCAATGCTTTTTTGTATTTATTATCCATAGTGCTTGTCAGTTTTATTAATATGCTTGTTGTTATATTTATGCTTCTAATTGTATATTGCTCAAATCTTATAACTTGGGATTGTTTATATGTCTCTCAGCGTCTCGTTTAGTTTTCTTTTCAATGTTCTTTTTCAGTGCCTCTTCTAAATCTACACCTGTTTGGTTGGCAAGGCAGACTAAAACCCATAATACATCTGCCATTTCATCTCCAAGGTCCTTCTCTTCTTCATCATCCTTAAAAGATTGATCACCAAATGTGCGTGCCATAATTCGTGCCAGCTCACCTACTTCTTCAGTAAGTATCGTCATATTGGTGAGTTCGCTAAAATAGCGTACTCCATAAGTCTTAATCCATTTATCGACTTCTATTTGCGCTTCTTTTATTGTCATTCCTCATTTGTCTTTAGAGTCTATCCATATAGTA
>DATERO010000102.1:0-5135 GCA_035271465.1 Dysgonamonadaceae bacterium
AAATTACTGACGAACCAGATTATAATTCTGCAATCGACTCGATAGTGTAGTTTGTTTCATGAAGATTGTGTTAACTAAGAAAGTCTGCGAAGTGATTCGCGGGCTTTTTGCTTTATATAGAGTAGAGAGTAGCTGAAGTAATTTGCAAATTATCGGTGATAGTTGAGATTACTTTCAAAAATATATACTTGTCCATTACTTACATTTTAATTCGTGATGTCTGCGGTGAACAAAACCCATATTTTCCATTAATTCCTACACACAACAAGAGTGAATGGTTAGAATCATTTTTGTTCCGATAATCTACAGCACCATATTGCAAGGATTATTTTTTTTTCGACAATCTACAGCACCATATTGTTAGAATTATTTTTTTTCCGACTATCTACAACATCATATTGCAAGAATTATTTTTATTCCGACAATCTACAGCACCATATTGCAAGAATCATTTTTATTCCGACAATCTACAACACCACATTGTAAGAATCAATTCTACACCCACATTTTTGCTTACAAACCTTAGCAAATGAACTTTCTTAACTAAGGAGTGCAATTTGAACTCATTGAGGACAGTTGCGGTAAATGTTTAAAAACAAATTCTATCTATAAATGTTATTAGAAGTAGATTCAAATTTTCTTCTTATTATATGAATGCAGCTAAGAGACTCACTAAAAATAAAATAACGTTTAAGTCATTATGGACAATCCTCAAAAATACTGTTCAAGGATTCTCCGATGATAAAATAACACGGTTAAGTGCAGCATTGTCTTACGTAACAATCTTTTCATTTGCTCCTTTCATCTTAGTTATCATCAATATTGGTGCATTTTTCGCTCAAGATGTAGAAGGAAAACTTTTTGGACAATTGAGTTCTTTACTAGGTAATGATGTTGCGAAAGGATTGCAAGAAGTTGTTCATAATGCAGAGGTTGCAGATAAATCACTCTTAACTACCATTATTGGAATTGGTGTTATACTTTTCAGTGCCACTACAGTATTTGCTTCTATTCAAGAATCACTTAACACTATATGGGGAATTAAACCTAAGCCCAAAAAGGGCTGGCTTAAACTAATCAAAAATAGGCTTCTTTCATTTTCAGTAATCATCGCCCTTGGATTTATTTTGCTTGTAACTATGAGCCTAAGCTCTATTATAGGTTTGCTAAATGAAAGACTCATGGCATATTATCCAGATGTAACAGTAATTTTGTTTCAGGTTATAGGTATCGCTCTGAATATTGTTTTTACTTCACTCGTCTTCTTGTTAATTTTTAAAATGCTACCTGACGCAAAAATTAAGTTTAGAGATGTCGCCATTGGTGCATTTATAACAACACTGCTTTTCTTAATTGGTCAATATGCCATCTCCATTTATTTGAGCCGTAGTAATATTGCATCGCTTTATGGAGCTGCTGCTTCAATCTTATTGCTTTTGGTATGGGTTTATTACTCTGCAACGATTGTATATATAGGAGCAGAGTTTACCAAAGCCTGGGCTGACGAATTAGGTGGGAAGATATATCCAGATGAATATGCAGTATCAACACGTATAATAGAAGTGCACGAGGATAAGCCTATTAGTGCAAAAAAAAAACAGATAATTGATAATTCTTCTGACAATATCAACAAAGAATTTAAATAATAAAATCAACTTAATTTATAAACAATAAAAATAAAACAGTATGAAAAGCGCAATTGGAATTATTCTTATAGTAGTAGCATTAGTTCTTGGATATTTAGGAGTTACACAAATTCAGGAAAGTACGAGTGCAGTAAAAGTACTTGGAATTGAACTTAAAGCAGAAGATAAAGGAAGTAAAGAAGCCGGATTTATCCAACTAGGATTAGGTGTAGTGGCATTAGTGGGTGGAATTTATTTAGTGGGTAAGAGAAAAAAATAAAGAGATATTGCTTCTATTATTTTTACTGAGTGAGTTAAAACAGATTCATTTGCACCTTTTATGTGCAATGAATCTGTTTGTTTTTAAAAAGGATTGATAAAACCCTGATTACTTAGACTCTTTTTCTTATTTTTGTAATACAAATGAGGGACAATAAATTTCAAAGCGAAATATAATATATGCTTCATAATTAATTGAAGCATTTTCATCATGGCAAAAAAGAAAAGAGTAATAAAGAAACGCAGTACTGCAAGTAAGAGTAAAAGCAAAAGAAACGCACTCGCCAACTTTTTCAAAAGCGAGCGCACTCATTTCTTAGCAGGTGTAGTTATTGCATTTGTTGGTTTGTTTATTTTCTTAAGCATTATTTCCTTCTTCTTCACAGGTGGAGCCGATCAAAGTAAGGTTGATAATAAAACATTCTTCGAACTTGTTAATGACAAAACATTATCTGTAGATAATTGGACAGGTGCTGGAGGTGCTTTCATTGCCCAAAGATTTATAAATGATTGGTTTGGCATATTTTCGATTCTAATTCCTTTATTTATATCACTTGTAGGACTCAGATGGATGAGAGTATGGGATGGTTCACTCACCAAGTCGTTTATCTTTATTTCGCTAGTCGTAATATTTGGGTCAATCACAAGTTCATTTATCTTAGGAAACCTGTTTTCCACAAGCTTTATCAATTGGGGCGGTAATCATGGAAATTCAATTGAATACATTCTTGAAAACAGTATCGGTTGGCCAGGCATAGTACTGCTCATACTGCTTTTTACAATTGTGCTTGTTGTGATGTACAAAAAATCATCCATGTTCAAAATTCAAAGCACCATTAGTAAAGGCATACAGCGGATGAATAATAATGGAGAAGAATCAGAAGAAGGCCACATAGAAGGCATTGACTACAATGAACCAGCAGAAGCAAAAGAGCCTAATCTATTTAAAAAAGCAATTCACTTTATCTTCCCCAATAAAAAAAATGATCGTATGGGTAGCGAAAGTGATGAAGATAAAGAAGCTGTTTATCAAAGCGATACATCAACAAGTAACATATCATCTGAAAAAGATAATACAAATACAATCAATGATTTTGAGGTGATTGTTCCAGAGCAAGATGAAATTGTTGATGTAAAACAGTCCGAAGCCGAGACCAAAACCTTTGAAAACGACCATTCGCCCATAAATGAGATTATTGACGAGGAAACCGGAGAAGTTCTTGAAGATTATGATCCCAAAAAAGATCTTTCATCTTTTACAGTTCCATCAATGGATTTGTTGAAAATATACAATGTTGGCAACAAAGAAGTTGACATGGCTGAGCAAAGAGAAAACAAAGATAAAATTATCCGAACGCTCAAAAACTATGGTGTTGAAATTACATCTATTAAAGCTACAGTAGGACCCACACTAACACTTTACGAAATTATCCCAGAAGCGGGTGTGCGTATTTCTCGTATTCGAAACCTAGAAGATGATATTGCACTAAGTCTTTCTGCTCTTGGCATTCGTATTATTGCCCCCATGCCTGGCAAAGGCACCATTGGAATTGAGGTGCCCAACAAAGATCCACAAATTGTTTCAATGCATTCTGTTATTGCGTCAAAGCGTTTTCAGGAATGCGACTATGACCTGCCTGTAGCATTGGGACGCACCATTACCAATGAGATTTTCATGTTCGATTTGTGCAAAATGCCTCACTTATTAGTTGCAGGAGCTACTGGTCAAGGTAAATCTGTTGGGTTAAATGCCATCATTACCTCATTGCTCTATAAGAAGCATCCTTCCGAGATGAAAATGGTTCTGATTGACCCTAAGATGGTAGAGTTCAATATCTATTCTACAATTGAGAAACACTATTTGGCAAAATTACCCGATTCCGAAAAAGCTATTATAACTGATGTTACAAAGGTTACTCAAACGCTCAACTCATTAACCACAGAGATGGATGAGAGGTATGAGTTACTCATGAAGGCAAAAGTAAGAAATATCAAGGAGTATAATGAGAAATTTATTAAGCGTCGCTTAAATCCAAATAAATCGCACCGCTATCTGCCCTACATTGTTGTTGTGATTGATGAGTTTGGTGATCTTATTATGACCGCTGGTAAGGAAATTGAAATGCCCATTGCTCGTATTGCTCAAAAGGCACGTGCTGTTGGTATGCACATGGTAATTGCAACTCAGCGTCCCACAACAAACATCATTACTGGTACAATTAAAGCCAACTTCCCCGCTCGTATGGCATTTAGAGTTACTTCTCAAATTGACTCGCGCACTATATTAGACATGGGGGGTGCAAATCAACTAATTGGTCGTGGTGATATGCTGTTTTCACAAGGTAGCGATTTGGTTAGGGTTCAATGTGCATTTGTTGACACTCCCGAAGTGGAAGGCATAGCTCATTATATTGGAAAACAAAGAGGATATGAAACCGCTTTCCATCTTCCCGAATATGTTATTGCAGATAGCGAAAAAACAAGCAGTGCAATCGATACAAATGAGCGAGATGCTCTATTTGAAGAGGCTGCCCGATTGATTGTTGTTCATCAACAAGGATCAACCTCGCTCATCCAACGCAAATTCTCAGTTGGATACAACAGAGCAGGACGAATAATGGACACAATGGAGGCCACCGGAATTGTTGGACCCGCACAAGGAAGCAAGCCTCGCGATGTATACGTAGCAGACGAGTATTCATTAGAGAAAATACTGAATTCCTTAGATTAGAAATACCAAGGGCAAACACCTTCAGAACAGACCCATCATTTTTCAACAGATCAATCCATTTGTTAATGTTAAACCTTCTTTTCAGATGGTTGTCCAATTGATGAAACCTCAAAACAATGAAACATTATGCGTACAATCATACTCACTTTAGCTGCACTGTTTATAATTACTTTGACTTACGGACAAGGCTCTGCAAAATCTAAAACTATATTAGATAATGCAAATCAAGAATACGAGAAATCGGAAGGTATAAAGCTCATTTTCACAATGAACACCGAAGATTCTGATGGAACAAGATATGAGCCTCAACCTGGAACTGCAATGGTAAAAAGCAATAAGTTTAAATTAGACTTACCTTATGCAACTACTTGGTTTGATGGTAAAACACAATGGGTGCTTCTAAAGGATGCCAATGAAGTAAACGTAAGCAATCCAAGCACAGATGAATTGGCAGCTATTAGTCCACTTGCTTTGCTAAATATGTACAAAACTGGATACGT
>DATERO010000103.1:0-3689 GCA_035271465.1 Dysgonamonadaceae bacterium
GCACTTTGAAATTGAGACATCGAAACTAACAACAAACAAGGATAGATTAAGAATATTAGGCATTAGTGATTTACATCTAGGCTACACCATTGGAGCAAAAGAGCTAACAAAGTGGGTCCAAATAATTAATGACGAAAATCCTGATATAGTTGTTATTGGTGGAGATCTAATCGATAATAATGCTGAGATTATATTTGAAATGGGACTTGATAGGATACTTAGGAACATACATGCTCCTTTGGGAGTATATGCGTGCTTGGGCAATCATGAATATATATCTGGGAAAACTGAAAGCATACGTTTTCATGAAGCATCAAATATATCAGTGTTGAAAGACACTATATACAATGTTTCTGAAAATATAACATTGATTGGGCGTGACGACCTATCGAATAAAAACCGAAAGCCCTTGAATGCAATTATAAATGAAGTTGATAAAAACCAATTTAAACTATTATTAGACCATCAACCCTCCAATTTAGAAGAAGCGGAAAAAGAAAAAATTGACCTCCAGTTTTCAGGTCACACACATAACGGACAAGTGTTCCCCTTTTCATTAATTGCAGAGTCAATGTTTGAAAACCCACATGGAATGATTCGAAAAGGATTAACTTGGGTATATGTTTCATCAGGACTTGGTATTTGGGGAGGTAAATTCCGAATTGGTACTCAATCGGAATACGCTGTGTTTGATTTAATACCCAAACAAAAATAAAGGAGTAGCCATGACAGTATATTTTTATGCCTTATTTGTACATCTTTCGCTCAATGTGTATATCTTTTTAAAAGGTATGCGACTTTTAGAAAAAAAACGGGTTTTGCGTACAATTTTTGCATCGTCCTTTATTCTTGAGTTTGCTTTGTACTTAACAGGTCTTTATTTACACCCAATTCTTCCTGATAATATTGTGCGGTTCTTATGGCTGATGGGGTCAAGTTGGATGGTTTTCATTTTCTACATGACTCTGTTGTGGCTCATTATAGACTTACTGTTATATTTAAATAGACGAAAACCTTTTATGGGTAGTTACCTAAATGACAACCCACGCACATCAGGTGCCATTTTCTTTGCTGTCACCACCATTTCAATTGCATCCATTATGTATATGGGGAGTTATCGATTTAGAAACCCAACTGTAACAGAACTGGAAATAAATATCAATAAAGAAGCAAGAGGACGCTCTTCATTGAAAATAGTGGCAGTAAGTGATGTACATTTGGGATACTTGATTAATAAAAAATATGCCACACGCTATGTTGAACTTATAAATGAACAAAACCCTGATATAATTTTGTTTGTAGGCGATATAATAGATGCAGAAATGGCACCCATCATTGAACAGAACATGCAAGAAGACTTCCTTAAATTAAGCGCACCATTAGGAATATATTCGTGTACTGGAAATCATGAATATCGATATGAAGCAGACTACAAAACAACGTGGTTGAACGATAATGCCGGTATTAAAATGTTGAGAGATTCGGCAGTACTCATCGATAGTTCATTCTATGTTGTAGGCCGTGAAGATTGGATTATTCCGACTCGCAAAGAATTGAAAACAATACTTACAGAACAAAATGTGAACTCATCACTCCCAATTATTATATTAAATCACACTCCTGATAATTTAGACGAGGAAGTTGAGAATGGTGCAGATATTGCACTATATGGACATACACATGATGGACAAGTATTTCCTTTCAACATATTGACCCGATTGATGTTTGAAGTATCAAATGGTTATAAGAAAAAAGGTGATACTAACGTATACGTCAGTTCAGGACTGGGACTATCTGGACCACAATATAGGATAGGAACTAAATCTGAGATCGCTGTATTGAACGTTACATTTAAGGATTAACTATAAAAAAGAGACAACTTTATCTAACTGTATACTATTAGATCCTTTGATAAGAATACAGAAGCCAGAAAGTGGTTCAGTCGTAAACTGTTGAATTAAATCGCCTACATTTTCAAAGATAGGAAACCCAGTGTTCACTTCTTTAAATGCCCTACCTACTAAATATACTTTGGAAAAGGAATAAGCCTCAATTAAATCAATAAGCTGCTGGTGCTCTGCTTTACTAACTCCTCCTAATTCTTTCATTTCTCCAATTATTAAAGCTTTTGGACTGAATGGATAATCTGCAAAATTATCCAACGCCGCTTTCATGCTTGTAGGATTTGCATTGTAAGCATCAACAATCAATGAGTTCTTTTCAGTCTTATCAAACTGCGAACGATTATTTTTAGGTATATATGATTCTAACGCCTCATTAATAAAAGTAGAGTTCACCCCAAATAAACTACCCACAGCAATTGCAGCAAGCGCATTATCCAAGTTGTAACCACCCACCAGATGTGTTTTAACAGAGTGCTTATTATCAGCAAACTGCCAATTGAATTCAAGATAAGGATAATTGGAAACTACAGAACCATAAACAAAAAGTGATGCATCATCTCTACCATAATCATATGCTTCGATGTTAGAGGACACGTTCAAGATACTTTTCAAACCATTATTTACAAATGCTTTACCATCATTTTGATCCAAATAATCAAATAGTTCTGATTTAGTTTTCACAATATTTTCAAATGAGCCAAAACCTTCCAAATGTGCCAGTCCTACATTGGTAATCAAACCATAATCGGGCTCTGCAATTTCGCACAATTTTTTGATTTCGCCAGGATGATTAGCTCCCATTTCCACAACTGCAATTTCATGCTCTTTGGTCATTGAAAGCAATGTGAGTGGCACACCAATATGATTGTTGAAATTCCCTTGGGTGTAAGCAACTTTAAACTTTTTTGCCAAAACAGTTGCTATTAGCTCCTTAGTTGTTGTTTTCCCATTTGTACCAGTTATTGCAATAACTGGTGTTTTAAACTGCTTGCGGTGATAGTTAGCAAGCTGCTGTAAAGCAGTTAGCACATCATCTACCAAGATGATTTGATCTGGTGGCGCAATATTCTTTTCCCATTCGTCCACAACAGCATACGAGCATCCTTTTTCTAAAGCTTTTTCTGCAAATTTATTACCATTGAAAGTAGGACCTTTAAGTGCGAAAAAGATAGATTTTTCGGGGCATACACGTGAATCGGTAGTTATCACTGGATGCTGTTTGAATATATCGTATAGTTCGGGAATGAGCATAAGTATTTATATTTTTACAGTTTAATTTTATTAGAAATAGTTTTTGGAAGAGCATCTTTATGAAGCACTATATTCAATGTTTTATATCTTACAAAAGCCTCAGAAACATACCACAATCCTTTGTATGGGCCAGTTTCTCCCCAAGAGTTTTTCACCATATAAAACTTATTTCCCTCTATGTCTTTTGCAACACCATAAATCTGCATTCCATGATCATCAGTTGTCTCATAGTTGTCATAAGCAATTTGACGTTCTTCTTGCGTAATTTCTTTTTCTTTTAAAATCTCTCTTCCGAGTTTACTCCTAACTTCATTGGTTCTTTCTCCAGGAGTTAGTCCCAACCAATGCGCTTGATCACTACCAGCATTTTCAACAGACTCTAAATCTGGTATGATAGCAATACATTCACGAGTAAAACCGATTTCACTTACATCTGTTGCCCAAGCTACAGTGTATCCATTCATCAATGCGTTGTCAATAGACTCTATAAACTCATCCAAAGGTAGGTTAACTGAATTAGCCCATCGCCAATTG
>DATERO010000104.1:0-2605 GCA_035271465.1 Dysgonamonadaceae bacterium
ATGCTAGTGTATTGTTCTGTGGTAAGATACTCTGTTGTTTTTAGAAGTTCTAACCAATAGATTGTTTCGTTTGTCTCTTTTTGAGCAACAGCCTTTTTATGAAGGAGGTCTTTCTTAGCTTAGGCATATACTGCTTCTCTAAGCACAGCTCCAACACTTGTTTCAGTTTCTTAAAAGCTGTTTGCTTAAAGTGTATTCTTGTTTCGAGGTGCAAAGATATTGATAAAGGTTTACATCTCAAATAGCAAATGTAAATGTTTTTCTCTCCATTGGTAAATTAGTACACTGATGACGCTGATGTGACAGATGAAGAGGGATTATTTTAACCGCAAAATTAAGAGATAAGAATGAAGAATTAAGAATGGCCTAATAACCCTGTCATTCCGAAACATACGAGAAATCTGTTTAATTGCGGGTTGTGGGTGCATTGTACGGGCGTATCGCATACGCCCCATCTAACAATCTATAGCATAATACTTGGGCGTCATCCTCGAACCTTACTTCTTTTGCCTTGACGCAAAAAAGTAAGCAAAAAAAGTCAAGACTGCGCCCGCTAAGCTGGAAAAACAGGCGCGATAAAGGCGGAAATCGTCAAAACTCATTTCGGCGAAAAACGCCGAAACTTCTAGCCTAAAGGCTAGACTGATTGCATCAGCACTTAATGGCTTCTTGTTTCTGGTTTCTGGTTTCTGGTTTCTGGTTCCTTGTCTCTTGTTCCACCGCCTTTCTCACTGGTTTTTCGGCTTATCGGTCGAGGTCAGGTCTACTGACAGTCTAATGACATCTTTATGATTAGCAGACTGATGACGCTGATTGAGCCCCAGTGAAATAGTATAAGATTTCACGGGGCAAGCAGATAAACGCAGATTTTTCTTATCAGCGTAAAATCAGTATAATCAGCGTATTGCGAAGCAATCAGTGTGCTATTCCCTCGTAATTCGTAATTGATTCTCTGCGCCCTTTGCAGTTAATCATGCTACAGTAGTTGAACAAATTCTTCGTTATACTCAGAATGACAAGAGATCAACCACCACGCACCTCACACCCTGTCATTCCCTGATATAGGTTGACCGTTTACAAAGCTAAAATAACATGTTGAAAAACGGAAAGCGTATTAGAAGAAGACGAAAGTTTTCTGAGGATTTTATACTAAAAATAGTAAAGGGATATGAATCTGGAGAATTTACAGTTTCAGAAATGGCTAAAATATACGATATTAGTCCTCAAATGATTTATAGATGGATTTATAAGTATTCTAAGTATAACAAGCAATCAATTCAAGTTGTAGAGATGAAAGATAGTCAAGCGCATAAAATGAAGCAAATGGAAGCTCGTATCAAAGAGCTGGAGCGAACTGTAGGTCAAAAGCAGATGAACATTGATTATCTAGAAAAGATGATCGATCTTGCTAAAGAAAACTTCGATATTGATATAAAAAAAAACTCCAACACCCTACACTGTGGTGGTTCCAAGAACATAAAGAAGGACTAAATTACAGTTTAAATAGTCTATATAGAATGCTAGGAGTCAGCAAACAAGCTGTTCATCAAAGTCAAAAAAGACAACATCACTTTGATATGGAGTTAAATGATTTAATTGCCCAAGTAGATATTATAAGAGAAGATCATCCAGGTTGTGGTCTAGAAAAACTATACAAGACTTTGAAACCTCAGACAATGGGACGTGATAAGTTTTGCGAGATATTTATGGAGTTGGGATATCGTGTAAGAAAGATTAAGAACTATACTAGGACAACCACCCCTTTTTGGTATAACTATCCTAATCTTATTGAGGGCATGGCAGTTACAAGACCTTTTCAAGTTTTGCAAACTGATATTACCTACTTTGATATTGATGGTAAGTTTTACTATTTAGTTTTTATAATGGATGTTTATACTCGAAAGATACTAGGATATAATATAGGTGATAATATGAGGGTGGAATGTAATCTTAAAGCTTTAAAAATGGCTTTAAAGAAAATCCCAAAACATCTTCTGGGAACAATGATCCATCACTCTGACAGGGGCTCTCAGTATGGAAGCAAAGAGTATATTATGCTGCTTAAAGGTAATGGGATAAAAGTTAGCATGGGGATGATAGCACAGGATAATGCTTTTGCAGAAAGAGTAAATGGAACTATTAAAAATGAATATCTTAAACTGTGGTATATACCTGATTTCAAGACTTTAAGAAGGAAAACAAGACAAGCGATCAACCATTACAATAAGAAGCGATTGCATATGGCTTTTAATAATGAGTATTCTCCTGGGGAATTCAAGAAAAGTTTATTAAATTTGAAGACCCAAGAAAGACCGATGGTGATTATTTATGCCGAAGGTAATTATAAAGTCAAGGTGGCATCGAGCCACCTCGACTTTAACCCAAGAGAAGAACCTCAGGCTCATAATTGTCCGATGATAATTAATTAAAGTAGATTGAATTATTAACCAAAACGGTCAACCCTATTTAGGGAAGGTCAACGACTTATGACTTACCACTCACAACTCACGACTTCCCCCTTACATCTTATCGCAATTCCAATAAAATAGTGTATTTTTGCACCATCAACCAATTTTAAAAACGATAGACCCATACAGTGATATAT
>DATERO010000105.1:0-3472 GCA_035271465.1 Dysgonamonadaceae bacterium
TGTCCTTCTCTTTAAAATGCTTTTGTTGGGTATTTGGAATGATTTATCAGATGAGAAGACTGAAAACCTTGTCAATGACTCTCTTTCTGCTATGCGTTTTTGTGAGTTGAGTCTGGAAGACTCAGTTCCTGATCATAGTACGCTTAGTCGTTTTCGTACAGAATTAACCAAGAGCAATGGTATGGATAAAGTCCTGGGAGCTTTCAACAAACAATTGGAGAAACATGAAGTCATTATTCAGACTGGTATTAAAGTGGATGCTTCATTGACCGACAGTCTTCGTAAACCTAAAGGTGATATTCGCTACAGTATAGCTGAAGACCGAAAAGAGGATGAAGTTAATGAAGAAGAGCAAAAGAAACAAACAGCTTTTCTAAAAAAACAACAAGGAAAAGGCGTGGACACAGAAGGTAGATGGGTAAAAAAAGGCGGACACTTTCACTTTGGGTTTAAACATCATGACGCAGTAGATGAAAATGGCTTAGTAGTGGCAGTTCATACTACTGCAGCTAATCAACATGATTCAAAAGGTTTAAAACCGTTATTGAAGAAAACTCCCAAACGATATAAAAACAAGGGTGTTTCAGCAGATAAAGGATATAAGGTACCTGACAATGATCATTTTTTAGCAAAAGATAAAATAAAAAATCGTGTGATGCATAAAGCTTATCGTAATCGTCCTTTAACACCTTGGCAAGTACGTTTCAATAAACTCATCAGCAAGACACGCTGGGTAGTTGAGCGCACCTTTGGTAGTATCAAGAAATGGTTTGGCGGTGGAACAGCTCGATATATGGGATTAAAGAAAACACATACTCAACATGTTTTACAAGCTATCGCCTATAATCTAAAGCGAGCACCAGGGATAATTGTGTCCAATTCACTCAAAAACGCATAAAAATGAGGATAGAAGACGATATGCAGCCTTTTAATAGGAGCAAAACGATAAATATTCAAGTAAAGTGAAGAAAATAACTTGAAAATAAAAAAGGAAAAGAGAAAAATACACCTGAAAAGAAATTTGACGCATTTTTCAAAGCTCTCATATCGTTTTATATATGTAATTCTTAGTATGACATATTTACATCAATAGATAATTTATTAAATGTGGAACAGATGGATGGTTATAAGAGTGATAAGGTAGGCTTATCATATGCTATGTGCAATAATATATTTTTAAAATGAAAACAAAAAGTGCAAATTTGATTCAAAAGTTTATAAGGTTCATTCTCTTATCAACTTTAGCTCTAACAGTACAATTTCTATATTCTAATACTTTATATTCATCAGAATCAGAAAGCTATTTAGGTCTATCTCAAAACGAAAAAATAACTGTTGTGGGCAAAGTATTAGATGCAAATAGCAATGCAATTGACAGCGTGGTGATAAGTGAAGAAGATAGTGAAAATGAAACAGTGTCTGATACAGACGGTAGCTTTGTATTGTCATTAAATGATGCCGCAACGATTAGTTTCTCCAAATTGGGTTTTCAACATTTGGATATGGAAATTGCTGAAAGTGATAGTAATTTAGTGGTTATACTTATTGCTGAATCAAACGAATTGGTAGTACAAGGTTTTGGTTCTGAAACGGCAGGAACTAAAGATAATAAGTGGATGTTAGATTCATTGAGCGCCATTACCGATAACCCACCTTTGTATATAATTGATGATAGGCAGGAAGAGAGTGATTTCAGCATTTCAACGATTGACCCAGATGACGTGGTTACGATCGAGGTGTTGAGTGATTCTATTGCAGAAGGATTATACGGCTCTGATGGAGAGAGGGGTGCCATCAAAATTACTACAAATAGCAGTGGTAACATTATGGATAGACAATCTCCTCCTATGCAGTTGAATAATAATGATTCAGCTGCTATCATTTTAAAAGATAAATATAAGATGTACTTAGACACCATGAATGCGCGCAATGCAAGATTGCGCGAAAGAAACAATAAGGGGTTAAGTAAAACTATGATGCCAATACAAAATGAGCTTCCTGTAGACTCAGTAAGTAAAGAGAACAAAAAAGACTTAGATGTAAAAATGGAAAGCGCTATTGATACAACCTCAATAAGTATCGAAAGAGATACAACTTTAATTGATACAATAAATGATACAACCTCAATTAAAATGCAGGTGGATACAACTTCTATAGAAACTAAGAATGATACAATAACCCCTGTAAACGGTATAAAGTAGATAATCTATCATAAGTGGCATAAATGTAAAAACCCCCAAATAGAAATTGAATGTTTTCTATATGGGGGTTTTTTGTAATTATTCTTGCGTTTTGAATTGTCTATCAATAGATCAATTTAAAATTGTCAACTGTTAATTTGCTTCCTGGCGCACCAATAAAGTAATCACCTTGATAGCTCGATGTAAATACAACAAGAATATGGGTAGGTTTATCTGTAGCAATGTTGCCCCACGTAGCCTCTGGCATTTTAGTAGGATCATTTACTGATGGATCTCCATCGTGACCATATTTTAATACATGCTTTGCATGCTCTTCAATTCCTTCAGGAGCTTGTCCTTGAGCATATTTAATTTCAACTTCTTGAGTTTTCCACTCATCTTGCACTTCTCCGCTCCTAAACCATCCAACACCCAAGCGTTTTACATCATCGCCATCTCTTTTTTCAAGAATAAGGTACATATCCATGGCATCTTCACCTTCAATAGCATTCAGTTTACCATCTAACAATCCTTGAGCTGGATTGTATTTGTAATCAACCTGAAATGCGGTAGGTAATTGTGTGTATGGAATTCCAAATACAGGATGGGCATTTGTTACAGTTCCAATATCGAAAACACCTGCAAACAGATTGCCAGCTGCAACCCCTTTCCCTCCAAAAGCCGCTGCTAACGCACCCATATTTTGAGTAACGAGTTCGGCAGCAAATTTGTTGGGAGCTGTTTCAAATGGTAGGGTGGGTAAGTTGGCATTCGCTCCAATTGCAATTGCAAATGCAGCACCTTGATTGCCGGTAGCCCATGTTTGATCATCTATGTTTACACCAATATCAATGTATTCACATAGAAAACATCATTGGACGAAACGGGAATATGATTTTTGATAAATCCTAAAGCACCATAGCTTCTACTGAAGTTGCGAATGTCTCTTTTGTATGAGTTGTTTAACAAGTTAGCTACTAAATCGGCTTTTTATTCTCCAAATTGAAGACCTAAACCAACACTTATATTTTCTTTAAAAAAGTAAGACCCTTCTAATCGGAAATTAAAAGCACGTTGATCGAATTTTTCTACATCAACTACTAATAGATCAATGTCAGAAAGACTATTGGATTTTGCAGATAATGTTCCACCTGGATATAACGGTTTGATTTGTGCCAGTGATTTCGGTCTATGGGTGCCACCTTTTTCGGTTCAAACCGTGCCACTTTTTACGGTTCGATTTGTGCCACTTTGAAAAGATCAAGTTATCTTGTCTCTAAAAAAGGGATTTG
>DATERO010000106.1:0-2264 GCA_035271465.1 Dysgonamonadaceae bacterium
GAGCCTTACTTCGCACCTTACACTATTTTGAACAAGAATGGTGTGAAAGTGGCTGTCATTGGTCTGACCAATCCCAACATCCCCAGTTGGCTTTCGCCCGAATTGTGGGAGGGAATTAAATTTGAAGAGGTAGTGCCTACATTGGAGTATTGGGTGGCTCAAGTGCGTGAAAAGGAAAACCCTCACTTTGTGATTGCTGCAATACATGCGGGGTTGGGTGATGAAAAGAGCGATCACATTGAAAATCCCGCACGTTTTGTAGCAAAGAATATAAAAGGCATTGACTTAGTGCTGGCTGCACACGACCATCGAGTGGCAGCAGAAAAGTTTGAGAATGGTGATAAAGAGATTTGGGTGTTGGAGGGTGGATCACGTGCTTTCTCTCTCTCAAAAGCAACTGTGCAACTAACCGCAAAGAATGGTGCGATTGTTTCTACAATGGTTACTGGAGAAAACATCCCCATGACGGACGTTGAGCCTGATGCGGAATACATGCAACACTTTAGAAACGAATTTCTTGCAGTCAAGAAGTTCACAAATCGTTCGGTGGGAACGCTAAACAATGATATTGATTCGCGCGATGCCTACTTTGGTCCTTCTGCTTATGTGGATATGATTCACACCTTACAGCTAAAAGCATCGGGAGCGGATATCTCTTTTGTTGCGCCTCTTTCGTTCAACACCAGGGTAGAAAAAGGGGTGTTGAACTATCAAAACCTGTTAGATATTTACCCTTTCGAAAATCAATTGAATGTGATTGAGATGACTGGGAATGAAATAAAAAACTACTTAGAATTTTCGTATGCACAATGGGTAAATCCATCTCCTCAACAAAGTGGTCATCTGCTCAACCTCAACACCGAGAGCAAAGATGGAAAAATTCGCTTCAAAAGCCCTACCTACAATTTTGATTCGGCTGCCGGCATTAACTACGAAGTAGATATTACCAAAAAAGAGGGAGATAGGGTGCGTATTCTATCGCTTGCCGATGGAGTTAAATTTGACCCAGATGCAATATACACAGTTGCACTCACTTCGTACAGAGCAAGTGGGGGTGGCGATTTGTTGCAAGATGGTGCGGGCATCCCGAAAGATGAAATGGATGGCAGATTTGTTGCACGCTTGGCTGATATAAGAGAACTGCTCTACGACCAAATACAAGCGGATGGCTTTATTGATGCAGAGCGATTGAATCAGTGGAGGTTTGTGCCAAAAGTGACGGCGGAATGGTTGGGGAAGAAGGATTATGAGTTGTTGTTTGAGTAGGGGGGTGATTAAAATTAGAATAGTAGAGGTGTAAATACGTGTATGTATTCTAAGTTTAAATAAACACCATGCAATTAACTCAAATTTGATTAGACAATGGCCGACACATAGGTCGGCCACTACAATTGTGCCTTAATATTAATTGATGGCGGACACACAGGTCCACCCTTACTGTTTAATCTATACCATTGTCAACAACAACTTGTTTATATTAATTATCTACCCCCAAATAAAGGCAACACATACGCCACCTTCAAATCGAAAGCTGGGTAGAACGTACCATACGAAAAGTCCAGATTGTGACCATATCCCAATCCAACCGAGTAGCTGTAATTCCAACTCCTCCCAATATTGCGCTGTCCGCCCCAGTTCAGATTAGCAATAAATGTATTCGTTTGCCCATGGAACTCATCACTTGTCAACGGCTTAGATACATATTTGACTTTCGCCCCAATAAACTTACCTGAATTGAACAGCAGGGATTTTCCTTTCCGTATCCTGTTATCACGGTTATAGAAGAACTTGCCATACATGCTTGCATGTACACTTGGTTCTAACAAAGCCCAATGCCAACCCATTTTTTTTGTAAGAGCATCCTTGTCACTAAAATCGTAACTCGGACCAAATCCAATAGCGGGTTCTATTGTTATCTTTTCGGTTACAGGAATTTCAATTGAAAAGTCTAATCCGTTTATCCCCAACCCTATTTTAGGAATAGTTTCCAATGACTGAGAACGCAATGCGCCTAAGTGTATGAAAAGTGCAAACAGAAGAACGAAGAATGATAATTTGTTTTTATTCATGTGATTGTGTTATGATTGTTTCTAAAATATATAACCAACTCTCAACCCAATTGTATTTGAATGCGTCATTGTTTGGTTAGATATCATCTCGCCCGACAATTGAGTCAGCTTTGCTTTCATTACTTGTAAATCGTATGTTAGAGAAAGAGAAATTGCGGTATTATTCAAAGGAAACAACAACCCCACCGAAGGTGA
>DATERO010000107.1:0-14520 GCA_035271465.1 Dysgonamonadaceae bacterium
TTCCATGCACTGTTATTGAAGTGGGTCCTTGCGTTGTTACTCAAGTTAAAACGGCCGAGACTGATGGATACGAATCCATTCAGATAGGTTTTATGGAGAAAAAAGAAAAAAGCTCCGCAAAACCACAAATTGGTCATTTTAAAAAAGCTGGAGTAGCACCCATGAGACACTTGGCTGAGTTTAAAGATTTTGGAGATAGATTTAAATTAGGAGAACAAATTACAGTTGACATCTTTAATGATGTGGTATTTGTTGACGTAGTTGGTATCTCCAAAGGTAAAGGTTTTCAAGGTGTAGTTAAACGTCACGGATTTGCAGGTATGCATTCAACTCACGGAGAAAAGCATAAGAAGAGACATTCAGGTTCTATTGGAGCAGCTTCTTATCCAGCCAAGGTGTTCAAAGGAACAAGTATGGGTGGACAGATGGGTAACGAACGGGTAACTGTTCAAAACCTTCAAGTTATTAAAGTAATTCCAGAGCATAACCTTTTATTACTGAAGGGTTCTGTACCAGGAGGAAAAGGTTCAATATTATACATAGAGAAATAACATGGAATTAAGTATATACAATATAAAAGGCGAAATAACAGATAAAAAGGTTACGCTAAATGATTCCATATTCGGAATAGAACCTAACAAACATGTTATATGGTTAGATGTAAAACAATACAGAGCTAATCAACGTCAAGGCACGCACAAAACTAAGCAGCGTAACGAAATCACAGGAAGTGGAAGGAAAATTATACGTCAGAAAGGTAGTGGAGGTGCTCGTAGAGGAGATGTAAAGTCACCTATCCTAATTGGTGGAGGAAGAGCATTTGGTCCAAAGCCACGTGACTATGGTTTTAAGTTAAATAAAAAAGAGAAGGCTTTAGCTCGTAAATCCGCTCTCTCTTTAAAGGCTAAAAACAATGCTATTGTTGTAATAGAGGATTTCGATTTAGAAAGACCAAAGACAAAAAGTATTGTTGAAATGGCTAACAATTTGAAGCTTAATAATAAAAAACTACTTTTAGTTTTACCAAGTCAAAATAAAAACGTATATTTGTCGGCCCGAAATTTGAGCAACGTTAATATCGTAACAGCTTCAGATATAAATACATATAAAATATTGGATTGTGTAAGTTTAGTGCTTACTGAATCTTCTATTGATGCTATTGATAACTCATTTAAAGCAAAAGAGGAAAAGTAATGGGAATTATTATAAAACCAATATTCACAGAAAAACAAACCGAGATGACCGACAAGTTCGATAATCGATACGGTTTTATTGTCGTACCTGCTGCAAATAAGGTGCAAATAAAGAATGCAATTGAGGAGCTATACAATGTGCATGTAGAAAAGGTAAATACAATCAAATATGATGGTAAGATAAAAAGTAGATACACCAAGGCTGGTGTTGTAAAAGGAAAAACGCCATCATTTAAAAAAGCTATTGTAACTCTAAAAGAGGGTGAAACAATTGATTTATACAGTAATATATAATATATAATGGCAATACGTAAACTAAAGCCCACTTCGCCGGGGCAGAGACATAAAATTATCGGTGCGTTTGATACTATCACTACGAATGTGCCGGAGAAATCTCTTGTTGTAGGTAAAAGTGCATCGGGTGGACGTAATGATCAAGGAAAAATGACTGTTCATTACCTTGGTGGCGGACACAAAAGACGATACAGAATTATCGACTTCAAAAGAAGAAAAGATGGGATTCCTGCTATTGTTAAGACAATAGAATATGATCCAAACCGCTCTGCAAGAATTGCTTTGCTGTTCTATGCAGATGGTGCAAAAACATATATTTTAGCACCTAATGGTTTGAAGGTAGGAACCACAGTGATGTCAGGTCCTGATGCAGCACCTGAATTAGGAAACTCTTTACCCTTGTCAAAAATACCTATTGGTACAGTTGTTCATAATATTGAATTGCGACCAGGGCAAGGAGCTAAAATGGTACGCTCCGCGGGAACATATGCTCAATTAACTTCACGTGAAGGTGATTATGCATTAATTAAGATGCCATCAGGGGAGATTCGTAAAGTTCTTGCATCATGTAAAGCTACCATTGGTAGTGTTGGTAATTCGGATCATAAATTAGAAAGATCAGGTAAAGCCGGTCGTTCAAGATGGCTTGGTCGCCGTCCTCATAACCGCGGTGTTACAAAAAACCCCGTTGATCATCCAATGGGTGGTGGTGAAGGTCGTGCATCAGGAGGACATCCAAGATCACCAAAAGGCTTATATTCAAAGGGCTTGAAAACTCGAGCTCCCAAAAAACATTCTTCTAAATACATTGTAGAAAGAAGGAAAAAGAAATAATCTGATTAATTTTTAAAATTATGAGTAGATCATTAAAAAAAGGTCCATACATCAACGTTAAATTAGATAAGAAGGTTTCGAGCATGAATGATAGCGGAAAAAAAACCGTTTTAAAAACATGGGCGAGAGCTTCCATGATTTCTCCGGATTTTGTTGGTCACACCATTGCTGTTCATAACGGGAATAAATTTATACCTGTATATATTACAGAAAATATGGTTGGTCATAAACTTGGCGAATTTGCTATTACTCGAACTTATCGTGGTCACGGTGGTGCGAGAAAAAGATAAAAACGGAGCGCAATTTAAATAAAAAGAAAGTAAAAACATGAGTGCTAGAAAAAGAATATCAGCCGAAAAGAGAAAAGAAGCTCGTAAAGATGTTTCTATGGCTATTTTAAAAAATGTTCCTACATCTCCACGAAAAATGCGCTACGTAGTAGACTTGGTTCGAGGAATGGAAGTATTTAAAGCATTAGGCGTATTGAAGTTCTCCAATAAAGCAGCCGCAGAGAGAGTTGAAAAACTGCTGTTATCTGCAATTTCTAATTGGGAACAAAAAAATGAGCGTAAAGCCGAGACAGGCGAACTTTATATCAAAACTATATCGGTGGATGAGGGATCAATGTTAAAGAGACTTCGTCCAAGAGCTCAAGGACGTGGAAGCAGGATACGCAAACGCTCCAATCACGTTACATTGGTTGTAGATATGTTGAATTCAGAAAAAAATAATTAAGCCAATGGGACAAAAAGTAAATCCGATATCGAATCGTTTAGGCATCATAAGAGGTTGGGACTCTAACTGGTATGGTGGAAATGACTATGGAGACACCTTGCTTGAAGATAGTAAGTTGCGTAAGTATTTAAATGCTAGATTAGCAAAAGCAAGTGTTTCGAGAATAGTTATTGAAAGAACTCTTAAGTTAGTCACCATCACGATTTGCACAGCTCGTCCGGGAATTATTATCGGAAAGGGTGGTTCAGAAGTTGATAAACTTAAAGAAGAGCTGAAAAAAATTTCAGATAAAGAAGTTCAAATTAATATATTTGAAATTAAAAAGCCAGAGTTAGACGCAGTAATTGTTGCAAATAATGTAGCTCGTCAGATTGAAGGAAATATCCAATATCGTCGTGCAGTTAAAATGGCTATTGCATCTACCATGCGTATGGGGGCAGAAGGTATTAAAATTCAAGTATCAGGACGACTGAATGGTGCTGAAATGGCCCGATCAGAAATGTACAAGGAAGGAAGAACACCTTTGCATACTTTCCGTGCTGATATAGACTATGCTCTAGCTGAAGCTCTCACAAAAGTTGGACTTATTGGTGTTAAAGTATGGATTTGTCGTGGTGAAATCTACGGTAAAGCAGATTTATCACCTAACTTTGCATCACAAAAAGACACTCGTGGTCGCAGGGGAGGTCAACGTAGCGCAGGCGGTGGAAGAGATCAACGGGGTAGAGGCAGAAGAAAATAAAATTAAAGCTTGAGATAAAATAAAATGTTACAACCGAAGAAAACAAAATTCAGAAGACAGCAGAAAGGTCGTATGAAAGGGAATGCCCAACGAGGCAACCAGTTGGCTTTTGGTTCATTTGGGATTAAATCATTAGAATCTAAATGGATTACTGGACGTCAAATCGAAGCAGCACGTATTGCTGTTACACGATATATGCAACGTCAAGGGCAAGTTTGGGTCCGTATTTTCCCTGATAAACCTATTACAAAGAAACCAGCTGAAGTGCGTATGGGGAAAGGAAAAGGAGCACCTGAAGGATTTGTTGCACCTGTAACACCTGGAAGAATATTATTTGAAATTGAAGGTGTGTCCTTTGATGTAGCTAAAGAAGCATTGCGTTTAGCTGCGCAAAAATTACCTGTAACTACACAGTTTGTTGTAAGACGGGATTATAGCGAAAACTTATAATCATTAAATAAAAATGAAGTTACAAGAAATTAAAGAATTGTCCGATAAAGATTTAAAAGAGAGATTGGACGCTGAAAAACTATCGTTAAATCAACTGGTTATTAGTCATAGCATTACTCCACTTGATAATCCGAGCATCTTGAAAGAGAAAAGAAAAGATATTGCACGTATTAATACTGAGATTCGTGCAAGAGAAATCAACAAAGCATAAAACCAATAATGGAAACGAGAAATTTAAGAAAAGAAAGAGTGGGGGTCGTTTTCAGTAATAAAATGGAGAAATCTATTACTGTTGCTGTAAAATGGAAAGAAAGACACCCTATATATGGGAAGTTCGTTAATAAAACGAAGAAATTTCACGCTCATGATGAGAAAAATGACTGTAACATTGGAGATACAGTTAGAATAATGGAAACACGTCCTTTGAGTAAAACAAAGAGATGGAGATTGGTAGAAATTTTAGAAAGAGCTAAATAACATGATACAACAAGAATCAAGATTAGCTGTAACAGATAACAGCGGAGCAAAAGAAGCATTGTGCATTCGTGTATTAGGTGGTACCAGAAGACGCTATGCGTCGGTAGGAGACATTATTGTTGTTGCTATCAAACATGTTATAGCCTCAAGCGAAGTTAAAAAAGGTGCGGTATCTAAAGCGATAATTGTACGAACAAAAAAGGAAATTCGTCGTCCTGATGGATCATATATACGCTTTGATGATAATGCTTGTGTTTTATTAAATAATGCAGGAGAATTGCGCGGGAGCCGTATTTTTGGTCCCGTAGCTAGAGAGTTACGTTCAACGAACATGAAGATTGTTTCATTGGCGCCTGAAGTGCTTTAATCACTTAAAAGAATTATTATAAAAATGAGCAAATTACATATAAAAAAAGGCGATACTGTTTACATAAATTCTGGTGAAGATAAAGGTAAGACAGGAAGGGTACTGCAAGTTCTTGTTACTAAGAATCGTGCAATTGTTGAAGGTGTTAATATGGTATCTAAACATTCAAAACCCAGCGCACAGAATCCTCAAGGAGGAATAGATAAAAAGGAAGCCTCAATACATCTTTCCAATCTTAATTTGGTTGATCCTAAAACCGGAAAGCCTACTCGCATTGGTAGAAAAAATGATGATAGAACTGGCAAATTGATACGATACGCAAAAAAATCAGGGGAGGAAATTAAATGAGCACAATAGCAAATTTTAAAAAAGACTACAAAGAAAGGATTGTTCCAGCTCTGGTTAAAGAGTTTTCATATAAATCAGTTATGCAAGCTCCAAAATTGACTAAAATTGTGATCAATCAAGGTTTAGGAATTGCTGTCGCTGATAAAAAAATTATTGAAACAGCAATTAATGAATTAACCGCTATAACCGGTCAGAAAGCAGTTACAACTTATTCAAAGAAAGACATATCGAATTTCAAATTACGTAAGAAGATGCCTATTGGTGTACGCGTAACTCTACGTCATGATAAGATGTATGAATTTCTTGAAAGATTAATCCGTGTAGCTTTACCACGTACACGTGACTTTAGAGGAATATCTGCTAAGCTTGATGGACGAGGAAATTATACGTTAGGAATTCAGGAGCAGATAATTTTCCCCGAAATTAATATTGATAAGATATCGAAAATTTTGGGAATGAATATAACTCTTGTTACTACAGCAGAGACTGATGAAGAAGGATATGCGTTATTAAGAGAGTTTGGATTACCATTCAAAACAGAAAAAAAAGTAAATTAAATGGCAAAAGAATCAATGAAAGCCCGTGAGGTGAAAAGAGCAAAACTAATTGCTCGTTACGCAGAAAAAAGAGCAAGATTAAAAGCTGAAGGTGACTATGATGCACTTCAAGCTTTACCGAAGAATGCTTCACCTGTACGTGCACACAACCGTTGCAAAATAACTGGTAGACCTAAAGGATACATTCGTCAGTTTGGTGTTTCTCGAATTCAATTCAGAGAAATGGCATCTCAGGGATTAATTCCAGGAGTCAAAAAAGCAAGTTGGTAAATAAATATATAATTAAATATTGTCTCGAAAGCGAGATCAATTTAAATCAATAATAAAAATGACAGATCCAATAGCAGATTATTTGACGCGATTAAGGAATGGTATTCAAGCACAACATCGTGTAGTTGATATTCCTGCATCAAATTTAAAAAGAGATATAACTAAGATTCTCTTTGACAAAGGATACATACTTAACTATAAGTTTGTAGATGAAGGTCCACAAGGTTTAATAAAAATAGCCTTGAAATATGATCCTGTAAGTAAAGTTAATGCAATTAAAAAGTTAATTCGTATTTCTTCACCAGGTTTGCGTCAATATGTTGGTCATAAAGATATGCCTCGTGTATTAAATGGATTAGGTATTGCAATAGTATCTACTTCACATGGAGTAATGACAGATAAAGAAGCCAGGACAGAGAAAGTTGGTGGTGAAGTTTTATGTTACGTATATTAAAATAAGAAAAATATGTCAAGAATAGGAAAGTTACCAATAACATTACCTTCATCCGTCACAGTAAACATTTCTGAAACTAACTATATAACAGTAAAGGGACCAAAAGGAGAATTAAATCAGCAGGTTCATCCAGAAATGAAGATTACTATAGATGATGGTGTTTTAACTATTGAAAGACCATCAGAAACCAAAGAGCATAAATCACTCCATGGACTTTATAGATCGCTGATAAACAATATGACAATAGGTGTAACAGAAGGTTTCCGTAAAGAATTAGAGTTAATTGGTGTGGGATATAGAGTATCTAACGTTGGACAAATTTTAGAATTATCATTGGGATATACTCATTCAATTTTTTTGGAATTACCCAAAGAAATTAAGATAGAGACCAAAATGGAAAGAAATAAAAGCCCACTAATCATTTTAGAATCTTGCGATAAACAACTAATTGGCCAAGTATGTGCCAAAATACGCTCGTTTAGATCTCCTGAACCATATAAAGGTAAAGGTGTGCGTTTTGTTGGTGAACAAGTTCGCCGTAAATCTGGTAAAACAGCTGCAAGTAAATAACTCACGTAAACTGAAATTACTATGTCAACAAAGTTAGATAAAAGATTAAAAATAAAGAGACGAGTGCGCGGTAAAATACATGGAACGAGTGAATGTCCACGTTTAAGTATATATCGTAGTAACAAACAAATATACGCCCAGATTATAGATGATATTGATGGAAACACTTTGGCATCGGCATCTTCTATGAAGATAGAGGATAAATTACCAAAAAAAGAAATAGCGGCTAAAGTTGGTGAACTTATTGCACAAAAAGCAAAAGAAGTCGGTATTGAAAAAGTTTCATTTGATAGGAATGGATATCTTTATCATGGTCGTGTGAAAGAATTAGCAAACGCAGCTCGTAAAGCAGGACTTAAATTTTAATATCATGGCAAGAGGAAATAAAAGAGTAAATACTACTAACGATATAGAGTTAAAAGATAGATTAGTAGCAATTAATAGAACTACCAAAGTAACTAAAGGAGGGCGAACATTTACATTTGCTGCTATGGTAGTTGTTGGTAACGAAGATGGAGTAGTTGGCTGGGGCTTAGGAAAAGCTGGCGAGGTAACTACAGCTATTGCAAAAGGAGTTGAAGCTGCTAAAAAGAATCTAGTGAATATACCTGTATACAAGGGTACTATTCCTCATGAGCAAATTTCTCGATTTAGTGGAGCTGAAGTATTCATTAAACCCGCTGTAACAGGTACTGGTGTTAAAGCTGGTGGTGCAATGCGTGCAGTTCTTGAGAGTGTTGGTATTACAGACGTTTTAGCAAAATCTAAAGGTTCATCAAATCCTCACAATCTTGTCAAAGCTACAATTAAAGCGCTCATGGAACTTAGAGATCCAATTGCAATTGCGCAAACAAGAGGTGTTGGTTTAGATAAAGTGTTTAACGGATAAAAAAAACGTTTTAAGATGAGTAAAATTAAGATAAAACAAACAAAAAGCCGAATTGGATCTCCTAAAGATCAGAAGCGAACGTTAGATGCTTTAGGACTTCGCAAAATGAATGCAGTTGTAGAGCACGATAATACTCCAACTATAAGAGGAATGATTACTAAAGTACAACATTTAGTAACAATAATTGAATAAGAATAATGATAATAATACATTTGAAATGAATTTATCGAATTTAAAACCAGCAGAAGGATCAACAAAATCTCGAAAAAGAATTGGTCGAGGCCAAGGATCGGGATTAGGCCGAACTTCTACTAGAGGACATAAAGGAGCTCAGTCAAGATCTGGATATTCACGTAAAATAGGATTTGAAGGTGGACAGATGCCAATTCAACGACGTTTACCTAAGTTTGGATTTACACCTATTAAAAGAACAGAATATAAAGTAATCAACTTAGATAAGTTGCAAGAATTAGCTAAAAGTAATAACTTGACTGTTATTGATACAGAAGTTATGATAAAAGCTGGTTTGTTGTCACCTAAGCATTTATTGAAAGTACTTGGTAATGGTTCATTAACAACCAAATTAGAAGTAAAAGCTCATGCTTTTTCAAAATCGGCTGAAGAAGCTATTACAAACGCAGGTGGAACAGCTGTAAAAATCCAATAAAATGAGATTTGTTAAAACAATTGAGAATATTTGGAAAATTGAAGATCTGAGAAAAAGGCTTATCACAACACTTTTCTTTATCGTTATCTATCGTTTTGGTTCATTTGTAGTTTTACCTGGAGTTGATCCGGTGCAACTTCAAGCTTTGCAATCAAACGCAAGTACCGGTCTTTTGAGCTTGTTAGATATGTTCTCAGGTGGAGCTTTTGCTAATGCATCGATTTTCGCATTGGGGATAATGCCTTATATCTCTGCATCTATTGTGATGCAACTATTAGGTGTAGCTTTACCATACTTTCAAAAACTTCAGCGAGAAGGTGAAAGTGGAAGAACCAAAATGAACCAATATACCCGTTATTTAACTGTTATGATTTTGATGGTACAAGGTCCGGCTTATATCTATGGAGCCTTAGGAGCTGCAGTACCGGGTGGTTTTTTTGACTGGGTTCTTCCGACTACAATTATTTTAGCTTCAGGAAGTATGTTTGTTTTATGGCTAGGTGAACGTATTACTGATAAAGGTATAGGAAATGGGATTTCTTTTATTATATTAATAGGTATAATTGCAAGATTACCGCATGCATTAATTGGAGAATTCGATTCTCGACTAAGAGATTCAGGTGGTGGTTTAATCGTTTTTATGCTTGAGATTGTTTTTTTGTTGTTTATTATTGCAGCAGCAATAATGCTAGTGCAAGGAGCAAGAAAAGTTCCTGTACAATATGCAAAGCGCGTAGTAGGTAACAAACAGTATGGAGGTGTAAGACAATATATACCATTAAAAGTAAATGCTGCAAACGTAATGCCAATCATTTTTGCTCAAGCAATTATGTTTATTCCAATTACAATTGCAAACTTTACCGCTAAAGAGGGTGGTGGATTTTTCTCGTCATTAATGGACCATACAAGTGTATGGTATAACTTGATGTTTGCTTTAATGATTATAGCATTTACATATTTTTATACTGCTATTACAATAAATCCAACACAAATGGCAGAGGATTTAAAGCGTAATAACGGCTTCATTCCAGGAATTAAACCAGGTAAGAGAACTGCAGAATATATTGAAACAATAATGTCACGCATCACATTGCCAGGGTCAATATTTTTGGCACTTGTTGCTATAATGCCCGCTTTCGCGAGTTTCTTTGGCGTAAGCGGACAATTTGCTCAATTTTTTGGAGGTACCTCATTATTAATTCTTGTCGGTGTTGTTTTAGATACACTGCAACAAATCGAAAGTCATTTGCTTATGCGTCATTATGATGGGCTTTTGAAATCCGGGAAAATTAAGGGTAGAACAGGTTCTATCGCCGCATATTAAAGCAAAGTATTATTAAACGATGAGTAGTAAAATGATTTATCTTAAAACAGACGAAGAAATTGAGTTAATGAGAGATAGTAATCGCTTAGTTGGTAAAACTCTTGGAGAATTATCTAAGCATATCCAACCTGGTATTACAACTTTACAACTTGATAAAATAGCGGATGAATTTATAAGAGATCATGGAGCTATTCCTTCTTTTTTAGGATATGGTGGTTTTCCAAACTCTATTTGTACTTCTGTGAATGAACATGTTGTTCATGGAATTCCTAACAATAAACCATTACAAGATGGTGATATTATATCAATTGATTGTGGTACAAATATGAATGGATATTGTGGTGATTCAGCCTATACTTTTTGTGTAGGTAATGTTAAAGAGGAAGTAAAAGACCTTTTAAGAATAACTCGTAAATCACTTTATTTGGGAATAGACCAAGCTATAGAAGGTAACAGGATTGGAGATATCGGTAATGCTATACAAACTTACTGTGAAAAACAAGGTTATTCTGTTGTAAGAGAGTTGGTAGGACATGGAATTGGCCGAGAAATGCATGAAGCCCCCGAAGTTCCTAATTATGGAAGACGAGGTACAGGACCATCAATAACAAATGGTATGTGTATTGCAATTGAACCAATGATAAATACAGGTAGTAAAAACGTGGTTTTTGAAAAAGATGGTTGGACGGTACGAACAAAAGACCGAAAACCTTCTGCACATTTTGAGCACACCGTAGCTGTTCGTAATGGTAAAGCTGACATTTTATCAACCTTTGAATTTATAGAAGATAATCTTTAAACATCGTAATTTAAATAATGGCTAAACAAGCACCAATAGAACAAGACGGAGTAATTTTAGAAGCGTTATCGAACGCTATGTTCCGAGTAGAGTTAGAGAATGGGCATGAAATAACTGCTCATATATCCGGTAAAATGCGCATGCATTATATTCGTATATTACCTGGAGACAGAGTTAGAGTAGAAATGTCGCCCTATGATCTTTCTAAAGGACGAATATCATTTAGATACAAATAAATATAGATATGAAAGTAAGAGCATCATTAAAGAAACGTACAGCCGATTGTAAAATAGTAAGAAGAAAGGGTCGTCTGTATATTATAAACAAGAAGAATCCTAAGTTTAAACAACGCCAAGGATAATATTATTATTGTTATAAAATAAATAAATATATGGCTATAAGAATTGTAGGTGTCGATTTACCGCAAAATAAAAGAGGCGAAATTGCCTTGACTTATATCTTCGGAATCGGACGCAGCGCATCCAAAAGTATTTTAGAAAAGGCAGAGGTTGATAGAAATATCAAAGTGAAAGATTGGACTGATGATCAAGCAGCTCGTATTCGTGAGCTTATCTCCGAAGAGTATACTGTTGAAGGAGATTTACGTTCAGAAGTACAACTAAATATTAAACGATTGATGGACATTGGTTGTTACCGTGGAATCAGACATCGTATTGGTTTACCAGTTCGTGGACAAAGTACCAAGAATAATGCACGTACACGTAAAGGAAGAAAGAAAACAGTTGCAAATAAAAAAGTAGCTACCAAATAAAAAGTGATTAAGTAACATGGCAAAAAGAACTGTCGCATCCAAAAAAAGAAATGTAAAAGTTAGTTCTGTAGGACAAGCTCATATACATTCATCATTTAACAATATAATCGTTTCATTAACTAATGAAGACGGTCAAGTTATAAGCTGGTCATCTGCAGGGAAAATGGGTTTTAGAAGCTCAAAGAAAAACACGCCTTATGCAGCACAAATGGTGGCATCAGATTGTGCAAAAACAGCATTTGATTTAGGTTTACGTAAAGTAAAAGTATATGTAAAAGGTCCAGGAAATGGACGTGAGTCGGCTATACGCACAATTCACGGTACTGGAATAGAAGTAATGGAAATTGTTGATGTTACACCATTGCCACACAATGGTTGTCGTCCTCCAAAGAAAAGAAGAGTATAATCAGAAATTTAAGTTTCATTTAAAAATTGGAACTTAGACTGTGATTTAGATTACGTTATAAGGCTTCTCGGTAATCGCGGCTGCACAGTTTAGGGTTCAGAAAAAGAATAATTTATAAATAATGGCAAGATACATTGGTCCAAAATCAAGAATCGCACGTAAATTAGGCGAACCCATATTCGGTCCGGATAAAGTACTTTCAAAAAAGAATTACCCTCCAGGACAACATGGAAATTCACGCAGAAGAAAAAGCTCAGAATATGGTATTCAATTACGCGAAAAACAACGCGCAAAATACACTTATGGTGTATTAGAAAAACAATTCCGTATTACATTTGACAAAGCAGCCCGTAGTAAAGGAATTACTGGTGAAGTACTACTTCAACTTTTGGAGTCAAGACTTGATAATGTCGTATATAGATTAGGTATCGCTCCTACACGTGCAGCAGCACGTCAGCTTGTTACTCACCGTCATATAACAGTAGATGGAAAAATATTAAATATTCCTTCATATAGTGTAAAGGCAGGACAGATAATAGGTGTAAGAGAGAAATCAAAATCTTTGGAAGTAGTTAGCAACGCATTAGAGGGATTTAATCATAGTAAATACCCTTGGTTAGAATGGGAGACAACTACTCTCAGTGGTAAGTTATTACACTGGCCTGAGAGATCAGATATTCCTGAAAATATTAAAGAACAACTAATAGTAGAATTATATTCTAAATAAAGATTTCATGGCAATTTTAGCATTTCAAAAACCCGATAAAGTAATAATGTTGCAAGACGATGCATTCTACGGGAAATTCGAGTTTCGCCCGTTAGAACCCGGATATGGTGTTACCATAGGGAACGCATTGCGTCGCATTTTGCTTTCTTCGCTTGAAGGATTTGCGATCACTTCTATCAAGATTGAAGGAGTTGATCATGAGTTCGCAACACTCCCAGGAGTTATAGAGGATGTTTCAAACATAATCCTTAACTTAAAACAAGTAAGATTTAAGCAAATTGTTGATGAAATAGATAACGAAAAAGTTAACATCAAATTCACTGGATCACAGGAGTTTAAAGCTGGAGATATTGGACACTTAATGACAGGATTTGAAGTGCTTAATCCCGATTTGGTTATATGCCATTTAGAGAAGAAAGCTGAAATCCGAATGGAGCTTACTGTCAACAAAGGGCGTGGCTATGTTTCTGCAGATGAAAACAGAGAATTGGTTCTTGAAGATGATGTTCAACTACTTACAATAGATTCAATTTTCACACCTATCAGAAATGTAAAATATGATATTGAAAACTATCGTATTGAACAGAAAACTGATTACGAAAAGCTTAATCTGGAGATAATAACAGATGGTTCTATTCATCCAAAGGAAGCACTAAAAGAAGCAGCTAAAATTTTAATACATCACTTTATGCTGTTCTCAGATGATAAAATTATGTTAGAAACAATTGACGCAGATAATTTAGAAGAATTCGATGAAGAATTACTTCATATGCGTCAACTTCTAAAGAGAAAATTATCTGATCTAAATCTTTCTGTTCGTGCACTTAATTGTTTAAAAGCTGCGAATGTGGAAACATTAGGTGAGTTAGTAGAGCATAACAAGAATGACTTACTTAAATTTCGAAATTTCGGTAAAAAGTCACTTGCTGAGCTTGAAGAGCTACTCGATGGATTAAATCTAACCTTCGCAATGGATATTTCCAAATATAAATTAGATAAAGACTAAATAAGAAATGAGACATAATAAAAAAATAAATCACTTAGGACGCAAAAGTGCTCATCGTAATGCAATGCTTTCTAATATGTCAGCATCTTTGATAATGCATAAACGTATTTTCACTACTGTTGCAAAAGCTAAAGCATTACGTAAGGTAGTTGAGCCGATTATTACGAGGTCTAAAGAGGATACAACTCATTCACGTAGGATTGTTTTCAGTACACTTCAAAATAAAGAAGCATTGACTGAGTTATTTCAAAATGTTTCTCAAAAAGTTGGAGATCGTCCTGGAGGTTATACGCGTATTATTAAAACAGGTCATCGCTTAGGAGATAATGCATCAATGTGCTTTATTGAATTGGTCGACTACAATGAGAATATGTTGAAGGATGCCACAGAGGCTAAAAAACCAAGAACGCGTCGATCGCGTCGCAGATCATCAAGTCCTACAACATCTGCTACTTCCGTTTCTGAGAAAACAAAAGATAATGAGGATGTAAAAGTTGAACAACCTACAGAAAAAGTAGAAGAAAAACCTACTACAGCACCCAAACAAGATGTAAAAGATGAGCCTAAAACTGAGAAGGAATAAGGCTAATCATTTTAAAATGATTAAAACGCTACAATTAACTTTGCAGCGTTTTTTTG
>DATERO010000108.1:0-4318 GCA_035271465.1 Dysgonamonadaceae bacterium
AAGATATTAGTTGAGAAAGATGCCCAAAAAACATTGGCTTATCAAACTAATAGAAATTTATTAGCTTCCCCCGATGCAAAAATGTTCGCAAAACCACAACTGGAGATATATGCTGATGATGTAAAATGTTCACATGGACTAACAACTGGGCATCTTGATGATGAGGCACTCTTTTACCTCCAAGCTCGTGGTTTATCTAAAGATGAGGCTCAGATGCTTTTAATGGTAGCTTTTACAAAAGATGTAGTAGATTTAATTAACATTGATACGTTGAAAGAAAGATTAGAATACTTAATTGACAAACGTTTTAGAGGTGAGCTAATGCGATGTGGTAATTGCGAAGTTTGCAAATAATGAAAGATGACAACGCAATGATGGATATTAGCAAAATAAGAAATGATTTTCCAATACTTTCACGTCAAGTGTATGGGAAGCCTTTGGTTTATCTTGACAATGCAGCTACTACACAGAAACCAAAATGTGTAGTAGATAAAATTGAAGAGATGTACTTTACATTGAATGCAAATATTCATAGAGGTGTTCATTTTTTGAGCCAGCAAGCCACAGGTGCACATGAGTCATCACGTATAACTATTCAAAAATTTATAGGTGCAAGATCTCCTAATGAGATAATTTTCACACGTGGTTCAACCGAATCAATCAATTTGATTGCATCTTCATTTTGCAGAGAATTCTGTAAGCCTGGAGATGAAATCATTATATCTGCTATGGAGCACCATTCAAATATTGTTCCATGGCAGCTACAAGAAGATATTACAGGCGTTAAGTTGCAGGTTATTCCAATTAATGATCGCCAGGAACTGATTATTGAAGAGTTTAAGAAAAAGATTAATTCACGCACAAAGCTTGTATCAATTACGCATGTTTCTAATGCTTTGGGTACATTGAATGACATTGAGGAGATTATAAAGATTGCTCACGCTAATAATATTCCCGTTTTGATTGATGCTGCGCAATCTGTCCAGCATATGCCAATTGATGTGCAAAAGATAGATTGTGACTTCTTGGTTTTCTCGGGACATAAAACCTATGGACCAACTGGTATGGGCGTTTTATACGGAAAAGAAGAGTGGTTAGAAAAACTACCTCCTTATCACGGGGGCGGAGAAATGATTTCAAGTGTGTCATTTGAAAAAACCACTTTTAATGAACTCCCTTTTAAATTTGAAGCTGGAACACCTGACTTTGTAGGTTCATCTGCTTTGGCTGCTGCCTTAAATTATATATCTAATATAGGTCTTGAAAACATAGATCAATATGAACATGAGTTGCTAAAGTATGCTACTGAGCAACTATTATCTATTGATGGGCTTAAGATCTACGGCACTTCTCCTAAGAAAAACAGTGTTGTCTCATTTTTAGTAAATGGGATTCATCATTACGATATGGGCATGCTCTTAGATAAAATGGGTATAGCTGTGCGTACTGGACATCATTGTGCACAACCCCTAATGAATATAATGCAAGTAGAAGGAACTGTGAGGGCTTCATTTGCTTTTTACAATACCAAAGAAGAGGTAGATCAATTAGTAGCAGGAGTAAAACGAGTGGTATCAATGTTTTAATTATATAAGTCTTTATTTGAGTCTCTGATTATAAATTATGATTCACGATGCCTCAAGAAGAAAAATATATAATTGTGTTTTTTGACTCCCAATAAAGTCTTCTTAATAGGCTTTATTGGGAGCTAAACAATTAAGTATTTCACTGTCCTTGCCATGTATCCTATTAATCTTTTCCAAACATATTCTTGTCATAGAAAATGTTTAAAACAGTTGAAACTTGTTTCCACGGCGTAGAAATTGTTTGAAAACGCATTATTTTCATTTTGCTGCCTAAATTTATCCCATTTATATCTTAAGTATCCAATTTCTGATGGAGATATTCTGTTATCATCTGTTAATTCTTCAATCTTAGGCTGTTTCTCCTTTTCTTACGGCATTTATCTCCAATATTTGCTCAAGAACGTATCATTTTAGTGATTCAAAACATTTTCACGGCAGTGAGTTGCGTTTTCAACAGTTGAAAGTCTAATCTTACGCGGTGGATTTGATTTCCAACTGTTTTTTGATGCATTTTCTAATGATTTGTAAATATCAACGGGCTGTTATTTACAGATTGACACTTGTGGAAATTTAGTATAATGTGGCTTATCATATAAAACTTATTGTTTGAAATGAAAGCTCAGTATTCAAGTAAGTTTAATGAAGAATATAATGATTTTGCCGCATTAAAATGGATAAGTAAAGTAGGTTGAATAACTTCATTTACGAAATTAAACAATAGGGGAG
Source organism: Dysgonamonadaceae bacterium (assembly GCA_035271465.1). Classification (GTDB taxonomy): domain Bacteria; phylum Bacteroidota; class Bacteroidia; order Bacteroidales; family Dysgonomonadaceae; genus UBA2632. Next base: position 2,313 of record DATERO010000108.1, read on the forward strand.
TAGCAGTGTTATAAGAGTTAAATAAAACACTATCGAATATGGAGAGTATTCTTGTTTTTAATACCTAAATGATTAAATTTCGAGATCAATATATATATCTTTATTTAATTCTCTTTTTAATTTCACAGATCTTCATTTCTTGCAATTATAGAAGCAATTTAACTCCAGAAGAGATTATTAAGAAACAAGTGGTTGATGCACAGTTTGATAGTCTCGTATCAGATGTCAGGAATTTGAATAATAAAGGTACTATTGCTCGTAACTCAGGTAATTATAAAGATGCATTGAACTATCATTTTGATGCATTAAACCTTGCAGAAACTGCGAGAGATACTACTGGAATGATTTATGCCTTAAACAATATTGGAACAGATTTAAGAAGAACATACTCAAACATCGAAGCTTCATCATATCATTATTTGGCGCTTGAATTATCATCTATTAATGAGAAATACTTGAAAAGTCAAGCCGTAGCAATGAATGGGCTTGGGAATATATTCCTTGTTTTAAATAAGCCCGAACAAGCACAAAACTATTTTCGTCAAGCATTGTCAGTTGAGGCACAAAGTCAAAGTAATTTGGGTATAGCTATTAACTATGCCAATTTAGCTGAAACCTTCAATATTTCTAACGAATTAGATAGTGCTCTTTACTATTACGAACAATCATTAGCACAAAATATATTGATAGACTCCGATATAGGTGAAGCGATCTGTAAACGCTCAATGGGTTTAATTTACTATAAAAAAGGAGAAGAAGAAATTGCATTACAATTACTTAGTGATGCATTTTCTATAATGGAAGATTCTAAGGATGCTTTTCATAAACTGGAGGTTCAAGTTCCTTTAGCCGAAACTCTAATTGAGCTTGGAAAAACAATCGAAGCAGAGATACACGTGGAGGAGATATTAACATTGGCAAAAACAATTGGCTCCTATGATTACCAACAACGAGGTTATGACCTCCTAGCCGAATTAAAAGAAAAGCAGGGACTTTATCAACCTGCATTTGAAGCAAAAGAAAACGCATTTATATATCGCGATAGTGTATTAGCTGATAATAGCGAGGTTCGCATGATTGAGCTTGAAAATAGGTTTAAGAGTAAAGAAGCTTCTCAGCAAATTGAACTACTTACAACGGAAAAAGCATTAACAGAGAAAAATAAAACAAATCAACAACGAATTTTCTTTTTACTTATTCTACTATTATCAGGTTTTATTGGATTTCTATACTATCGATATCACAATGGATTAAAAATTAGCAGAGAATTAGAAAAAGTGAATGAAATAAAATCTAAGTTCTTTGGAAATGTTTCACATGAATTTAGAACACCACTTACACTAATAAAAGGACCCTTGGAAAGTTGGCTCGATAAAGACCTTTCACCCGAACTAAGAAAAGATGCCAACATGATGTTGCGTAACTCAGAGAGATTACTGTTTTTAGTAGACCAATTGCTAAGTTTATCTAAGGTAGACTCTGGTAATTTTAAAGTAAAACCGCGAAAAGCGAATTTATCTTTGGCCTTAAAGGGAATCTCTAACTTTTTCATACATTTTGCAAATGATAAATCAATTAATTACACTATTGATATTGATGAGAGTGGTGATTCATTGGTTGATTTGCATATAATTGAAATTATTGTAACCAATATTTTATCAAATGCGCTTAAATTTACAGAAGTAAATGGCAATATTAATTTTGATGGTAAGAAGAAAAAGGACTCTTATATAGTTAAAGTGTCAAATTCATCTAAGCAAATAAGTAGTGGGCAATTGAACAAACTATTTGATAGATACTATAGTGACGGACCATCTCATTATAGTGGTACGGGGATAGGGCTCGCATTAGTTAAAGAACTCTGCAGTCTCTATGGAGCTGATGTTTCTGTTGATTATAATGCAAATAACGAAATTGAGTTTACAGTTGCATTTCCTTCATTATCAATTGTAATCAGTAACTTTGTTTCCTCACATTTTGGCAATTAGAAATCACCACTTATAAAG
>DATERO010000109.1:0-4665 GCA_035271465.1 Dysgonamonadaceae bacterium
TTGCTACCGATTATATCCAGGTTGATGAAACCACCGTTCCCATAATAAACAACGAGAAGCATAAATCCGTAAATGGATACATGTGGATGGTTCGCTCTGCAATGGACAAGCAAGTCTTCTTCCATTATGACAATGGTTCAAGAGCACAGAAGGTAGCATTATCCCTTTTAAAAGACTTCCGAGGTGCAATGCAGACTGACGGGTACATTGTACTTTCGTGACTGTATGGTATATGTGCTGAGTCATATTCACGTTTATGATGAAGATTACACAGTCCTATACTCCGATGCCGGCTTCATGGACAAGTGGACCAAAAAGAAGAGATTAACCCAGCCCTGCAATCGCTTATTGATGAGTTTGGATTGGAGGAGGTTTAATAGCTATCTCTCTAAACATTATAAATTACAACTGAATAAAAGAAATTGCTTTATATTTTGACGTAAGGTGTCAAAATGATTGCTTTGCTTTGCATTTAGGGTAGATAAATTAATGCAAAGGTCATAGTTGTGAGAACACTAATAGCAATCGAAAATTCAACATTATGAAGAAGTTTAAAGTCTTATTTATTTCAGTATTTCTATTATTTATTACTGGTTGTGAATCTTCTATTGATATTTTAAACAATCAAATAGAAGGGGAAATAGAATATGAAATAAAAGAGGAGAAAGAGGTAAAATAAGAGAAAGAAGAAAATCACACTAAAGGTAGTTCTATTGAAGATTGGGAGGTAGATGCTGATTCGACGGTTTATGAGTTGAAGCCGAGTGGGAAGGGGTAGTTTAAAAAATAAATATGTAGTTTGTTTTACACAACCCATTTAAAGGTGATTTTTATTTCATTCTATTTATAATTTTAGTTAACTTTGGTTTTTAACATAATTAGATTTGTTGACTAAATAAAGATATAATAAAACATATTCAAAATAAGTTTCGTAAACACCCCCGATTTCGTAAGGATATACGAATGTTATAAATCGGGTATATACGAATGTTGTATATTCATTGCGTAAATAACACGTTGTGTGCCATTATAAAAGACGACAAAACGAAATATGAATTGGAGTGAAACCTTACCAGAACAATGCCCACCGGACAATGCATTTGACCCGGACGGACTTGTATTTTACAGACTTTGTGATACTTCACCACCGACTATTGAAGACTTCAAATCACAGCGAGCAATTTGTCCGACTTGTGAATATAAAAACGTTTCGGAATGTATTGCCCGCTCTTTATCTGTATGGGATAACATTGACAAGTGTTTAAATCTTCTAAAACTTCCACGACACAAAGGCAAATCGGCAATGAAGTTAGAACTCACCACTAATGACGGTTTGGTATTGCAGACTTTTAAGCCTAACCATTACTCTTGGTGGAAAACTCAATCATTTGATATAGCTTCGGCAACAATATTGCAATGACAACAACATTAACCATATCGCAAATTTTAGTCTATTATGACTTCCCCGAAATTTTCGTTGCATATGATAATGTTGGGACTAATTACTTATGTCTTTTAATATCAGCCGACAATCAAGAGACTAACTATATATCAACAGCTATTTCAACGAAAAGACTTAGCAGCTTTATTAATGGTAAGATTGATTTAAGAGAAATATTTGAAAAACCAGAAATTAATAATTGGTTATTCTTTAATCAAGTCAAAGAAAATATAGAAGCTAAACTATGGGAAGGCGAAAGCCTTCCTGACGAATATTTACCTGATGAAGGTTTTATATATCAAAAACAACTACAAGGGGAAGAATTAATTTTAAATGAAGCGATTGAGAAAAATAATGCTGTGGTTCATTTAGCTGTGTCTGACAGTGAAGATAATTATAGTATTGATGCAGACAATCTTGGCGACATTGTAAAACTTTACCAAATCATCATTGAGAATAGCTACAAAAAAGCGTTATCACAACGAAATATAAAAGGGAAAAAAGCCTTTTATGTTCCGAACAATTACAAGCTACGTGCATTTGCTTCTTCATACAGCTCTTTCAATCTTCATCTTTATTCTACATCATATCGTGACTTATGGGGCAACGCAATTATAGAATTAGGATTAGAGAAATTTGATGAAATCACAAAAGACTTTGAAAGCCAAGACGATTTTATAGCATCACTAAGAACAGTAAAAGGACACACTCTTAGTAGCTTAAAAAAACTAGTCAAAAAACTAATTGACAATGACATAAAATTAAAACACAAATGGTTTGCACCTAACCAAGAAAAAGTTCATTTGACAATTATAGACAAGGTAAAGGCTGAAAAAATTTATGAAGTCCTTAACTTATCAGAAGAACTGACAGAAGAAACAATAACATTCTTAGGCTTTTTTGTTCAGGTTGACGTTGAAAAAGGAACTTGGAGAATTTTCAACCTTGAAGACGAAAAGGAATATAGTGGTGAAGCACAGGGGCAGACATTACAAGGTGTAACAGTTGAGACCGTTAACTACAAACTGACCTGCCAAGAAATTATAGAAGAATTGAAAGTAACAGAGAAAGAGAAAACAAAATACATTTTACAGACAATAGAAAAGGTAGAATGAGAATAACGGCACACAACAGGCGTTTGGCTCAATGGCGGGTGACGTGGTTAATTGAACATTCTACCTCGCATCAACTTTTGTGCTGTATTGACAGTTTTGTGCTCCGAAATCCGCCACTGCGCCAAGCGCCAAAACGTTGTGCCTCATGCTAAAAAAGACAGCAATACATAAAATATAGAATGACATCATTAGAAAACATACCAGTAAAATATTCTGACCTGATAAGTGAAATTGAGACAGGTCAAGTTAAAATCCCACAGTTTCAAAGAAAATTTGTTTGGGACATAAAATCTTCCGCAAAACTTCTTGACAGTATTATTAAGGGTTATCCAATCGGGACTTTCATTTATTGGCGTACAAATGAAAGATTAAGGGCAGTTAGAAACCTTGGAAACATACAACTACCCGAGCCAAAAGACGGAGAGTATGTGAACTATGTTCTTGACGGACAACAAAGACTTACTTCCCTATTTGCAGCTTTAAAAGGATTAAAAATTACAGATGACGAAGGACGAGAATCTGATTACTCTGAAATGTATGTTGACTTCAACGCTCAAGACGACCAAGAAATTATCATAACAGACCCATCAAAATTGGAAGATGGTACTTTCATAAAAGTTACCGAACTTATGGAAGGTAGCCTAACACTTCTTGCAGCTTATCCGCCTGAATATCACAAGTCGATTGAGAAATATAAAAAGATAATTCAATCCTATACATTTTCAGTTATTAATCTAAAGAATGCTCCAATTGATGTCGCAACAGAAGTATTTACTCGCTTAAATGTTGGTGGAAAAGCATTAACATTGTTTGAAATAATGGTTGCTAAAACGTATGACTCAAATAAGCAATTTGACTTAGCAGAGAAATATGATGAACTGAAAGAAGAATTAGCGGCTTCTCAGTATGACACAATTCCCTCGGCAACCGTACTTCAAGTAATTGCAATTCTATTGGAGAAGGATTGTACAAGAAAACAAATTTTAAAACTCGACAAGGAAAAATTTATAGGGATTTGGGATGAAGCAACAAATTGCATTAAGCAGAGTGTTGATTTTTTTAGAAGTTACGGAATCTCAGTAAGTCGTATTTTGCCATATAACGCTCTTATTGTTCCATTTTCATATTACTTTTTCTTACACAAAAAGAACCCGACAGGAGAAATTAAAAAGCGACTTGAAGATTTCTTTTGGCGTGTATCATTAGGTTTTCGCTATTCATCAGGAGTTGAAAGTAAATTGGCACAGGATATTGAGAAAATAGAAAAAATTGTCAAGGGAGAATTGCCAAAATATGAATGGGCTGTAAATATAGACGAAGAATTTGTTGAAAATAATGGTTGGTTTAGTACAGGAAAGGCTTTTGTAAAAGCAATCTTGTGCTTGCTTTCAAAACAAACGCCTAAATCGTTTGACAATAATCTTAACGTAATAATGGACAATAGTTGGCTTAAGATTGCATCAAGTAAAAATTATCACCATTATTTCCCTAAATCTTGGTTAAAGAAGAATTACAAAGATTTGGAGTATTTCTTTGTAAACCACATTGTAAATATTACGATAGTAGATGATTTTTTAAATAAGAGAACGATTAAAACTAAATCGCCTGCTGTCTATATGAAAACATTTAGAAAGGAAAATGAAGATTTAGCACAAACAATGCGAACCCATCTAATCGACATTGATAAGGATGGTATTTGGGAAAACGACTATGATACATTTTACCATAACAGGTTAAAAAGAATTACAAAAGCATTGAATAAATTCATCATACAGCAAGACACTCCGAAATCATTAGAAGTTTATGAAGACATTGAAGAAGTTGAACCAGAAACTGTGGAATAAAAAAGCACGAAGGCACAACATTGTATAAGCGTAATGCGGGCGGAACTGCTAAAATTGAGCATTTTTGCTCCTAAGAAACTTTGCGGTACGCGGACAGTGAATTGCTCCGAAATCCCGCACTACGCTTATACTTGACCGTTGGCCGAAACGGAATCAACATGATTTTAAAAGTAATTACTGAATATTAAATATACATTGATAAAACAATTCCAAATGAACAAGAGACACTCCCTGATTCTTATTAGCCTGTTAATTATTAGCGGTA
>DATERO010000110.1:0-7090 GCA_035271465.1 Dysgonamonadaceae bacterium
TTGTATGTTCATAAGATAGTGTTTTAATAAATAAAGAAACGAGGAGCTTTGTTATTTATGACTTGAAAAGTACTTCATAAATTGAGCACGCTCGTACAATGCCGGACTTGGAATGTTTGAATAGTTAAGTTTTCCTCTAAATTGATCAAGAGTTCCGTAATTGTTTTGAGACATCCATTCTTCCAAGAAAACTAGCATTTCAGAAACAATTCCCATCCCTTCTTCATATAAAACACTGCATAGTTGCATTGCTGTTGCACCTGCTAATATCCCTTTCACAATGTCTCCATGTTTATGAACACCATATGAGCATGCGATATCAAAGTCAGGCACATACCCTGATGCAATAGCTGTCCATCTAAGTGTTTCGCTGAAATCAGCAGGGTGGCTAAAGACAGGGCCTGAAGTTATCTCCATAGTCTTAATATCAATATCTAACTGATAAAACCTATTGAATAACACCACTGCGTTCACTCCCAAAGCTTTTAGTTTTTCAACCAATCCAGGTAAATTGCTAACCGTTCTGGCCATTTTTATAATCAGTGGGATGCGAATTACTTTTTTTAGTTCTCTTACTATTTTCACGTAGGAATCTTCGAGGTATCTATCGCCATACTCACCAGTGTTAATAAGAAAAACATTTAGCTCCAGCGCATCTGCACCAGCCTCTTCAATGCTTTTTGCAAAATCAATCCATCGAGACACTTTGTAGCAGTTGATGCTGGCAATGATAGGTATGTCACAAGATGCCTTAGCTTCTTTGATTAAATCAAGGTATTTACCAACATGATTCATTTCAACATATGCATCAATGTAATCACCTGCTTCAGGATAATCAGAAGTTAAGCTGAGCTTTTCAGAATGGCTGTCTATCTGTTCTTCAAATAGAGATTTAAGAACAACTGCACCAACTCCAGCTTTTTCTAATTGCTTTATTTTGTTCAAAGAGTTAGTTAATCCACTACTCGCAGCAATCAAAGGATTGCGAAGTTTCAATCCTGCATACTCAGTCGATAAATCAATCATTGTTTCTTATTTGTTTCAGATATTAAATTACTGTTGTCTTTTATTTAGACCTTACATATACAAAAATACATAAATCTTTATCAAAAAGACCTATTCTCTCTCTCCAAATATATTTGAACCTACTCTTATGAGAGTACTACCTTCCTCAATGGCTATTTTGTAATCGGAGGACATCCCCATAGATATCTCTTTGAAGTAGGGTGCATCTGCAAAAAACTCTTCTTTTACTTTTTTGAAAAAAGTATTTAGCTTTTTGAACTCTCCTCTTACAGATGCTTCATCTTCTGTGAATGTTGCCATTCCCATTACTCCCGCAAGTTGTATATGCTTCAACTCTTTCCACTTTCCTTTCATTAAAAAATCCCAACATTCACTTTCAGAAAATCCAGCTTTGGTATCTTCTTCAGCGATGTGTATTTGTAGTAAACATGGAATAACTCTGTTTGCAATTGCAGCTTGACGCTCAATTTGCAGTAGCAACCTTTCGGAGTCAACACTATGAATGCACTGTATAAATGGGACAATAAATTTCACCTTGTTTCGTTGCAACCTACCAACAAAGTGCCATTCAATATCATTTGGTAACTCGGGTTGCTTTTCGATTAGCTCCTGAACACGACTCTCTCCAAAAAGACGATGCCCTGTTTCATAAGCCTCTAAGATCTCATTAACACCATGAAACTTAGAAACAGCTACCAAGCGCACATTTGAGGGCAACTCTTTCTTAACTTCATGTATGTTTTCTTGAATATTCATTATGCGGACTCCTCTTTTTTTATGTCTCCTTGAGCGTTATATTGATATACATCCATAATGGCAGTTTCAGTTGCACTTGCAATTGTGTAATCAACCATTGATTTCTCCATCTCTGCTTCAATTATCAGAACTGCCTCTTTTAGAGTAGAAGCCTGAACCAGCATATTGGTAGCTGTTTTCTTCTCTGTACCACTCTTCTCATCCAATGTAATGAAATAAAGTCTCATTCTATAATAGCGATCGCCAGTTTCGTTGAAAAATGATTCTGAGTATTTCACTCTTTTGATATCAGAGATCGAGAATTCTCCAGACATATAGGGTGTTATCTCTTCTGTAATACGAGCCTCTGCCTCAGTAAATGACCATGCATCTACTAAATATGGTTCTGTCACCATCTTTTGCATTCCAGACTCAAGCATTTTCTCATAACGAACTTTACATTCAAACCAATTGTACATATTTTTCTATTTTTAGTTTAGTGCGAAATTAACAAAATATCCCGAGAATAGATATTCCCGGGATACTAAATTTGCAAAACCACGTAATTTAATTCTGCTTCTAATTTCAGTAAGCAATTGTGTATTTAAGTGTTGCGCCAAATCTTGCAGGATAACCATGCTGAACAAAAGGGCTTACCTGGCCTGACAAATCAGCTGATTCAAAATAGAAAGCATTGTATGAAGTGTCAAATATATTTTTTGCCCATAGCTCTAAGCCAACCTTGCCTTTTTCGACAGAAATATTTGCATTTGTCAAACCATAAAAAGATTGATGAGCATTATTTGACTCTGTCCAGTAGATTTTTCCTGCACCTGTATACTGCACACTTGCGTTTACGTTATCAATAAATGAGTTGGTACTGAAAGAATGGCGAAAGTTGCCACCCAAACTCAACGTGTGTTGAGGGGCAAATGGAACTTTGTTTCCAGAATAATCAATTGGGTCACCTTTTTTATCTACAGTAAGATAGTCTTTAAACTCAGCATTCACAAATCCATATTCGGTAAAGAGAGAGAATGTTCTTGATGGAGAATAAGCTAAACTTAATTCAACACCTTTGCTCGATGATTTCCCTCCGTTCGAAACACTGCGGCCTCCTTCGGTTATATGAATCAGTTGTATATTGTTTACATCTATCACAAAAAGTGAGAAGTTCATATTTAATTTATTATTCAGGAAGCTAAATCTACCACCCAGTTCATAACTCCAGCTTGTTTCAGGATCATACGATATTTTATCTTCCATAGTAAGTGTTTTTGATTCATCAGCAGTGGGCGGAGTGTTTGGTGGCATAGTGCCTCCACCTTGTCCCCCTGTGTTTCCTCCTGCACCTCCACGCATTCCTTCCATTATCGCATTCTTAAGAGATTCTTTCATAATGTCTTGAGAGATCTTGGAGAATAACTGCTCATTATATCCACCTGTTTTATATCCTTTTGATACGGATAGATAAATAAATGCATCATTTTTCAAATTATATTGCAATGCAACCTTAGGGAGCACTTGCCAAAATCCTTTAGAAAAACGTCCTTCTATCAATGTATCACTCTCTATTACTATAGGAGGTCTATTAGGAGGATAGTTGGGGGGTATAACACTTACACTCGTGCCTTGCGTTTCTGTAAAGTAGTCAATAGCAGTATGTTCATAATCTGCACGTATTCCAAATGTTAGAGACAATCCTTGTGCGCCAAACATATTGTTTATAGAGGATTGTTCAAAAAGAGCAATCCCTTTTGAAGGTTTGCGATAAACACCAGGTAGATCAATTCTCTCTGTAGCATATTTGATGGAAGGCATAGGCATCCCAGGTATATTCGGGATCATATTGTCCAGTATGTTTTGCAACATTTGAATACCGTCTTTTTTTATTGCTACAGGGGTGTTCACTTTCCTATAGTCATAAAATCCAAATGCACCAATCACCCAGCTGTAGCGTTCATTTTTATCCGATTTAAAAGTTAGTTCTTGACTGAGCGAGTGTTGGTTTTGCTCTTGTTGAATAGAGAAGATAGATAGATTAGAATAATCTTGATCCATCTTCATGTCATCGTTCAAATATTGATATCCAGTGTTTGAATTTACAACAAATCCTTCTCCTTGATATTTTAACGAAAGACCTTGAGAAAGCAATTTGCGTTTGTATGACGAAGGTTCGTTGAAATTAACTGCAGAAGAGTCTCTGTGCATGTATGGAAAAGCACCTTGCGATACAAAGTCGAAAACACTAAATAGATTTGCGGTAAAAGCATCATTTGCTTTTAATTCAAACTTTAATCGACCACCCACGTTTTCATAATCATCAATTTTCTTTCCAGTATAATTGTTGATAAAGTAACCATCATTTTTTTTATAATAAAGAGCCAAAGAAGTTCCAAACTTGTCATTAAACTTACTATAGTTTGACATGCGAGCTTCAAACTGTCCATGATTGCCACCTCCTATGGCTACAGAGCTGCCTTGATATGTGAGTGGAGAGAGTGTGTAAACATTTACAATGCCGCCAATAGCATTTCTCCCATAGAGTGTACCTTGAGCACCACGTAACACTTCGATACGTTGTATGTCTTGAAACTCAAAGTCGAATGCAGAAGGGTTGAAATAGGGTACATTATCGACATATAGGCTAACAGTTTGAGAGCCTGATCTTGCGCCCACTCCTCTAATATAAATAGGAGTTGATACTTTTGAACCATAGTCGGGCACAAAAAAATTGGGCACTACACCGCTCAGTGAAGATAAGGACTCTATCTGTCTATCTTTGAGCATTTTTGGAGACACTATTGAAATAGCTGTAGGCATACGCTTCAAAACGTTTGTTTCCTTAACCGAGCTGGTAATAACAAATTCATCTAAATTGAGCGTTCTGATTGTATCTTTCTCTTTGTTCTCATTTTCAACTGGATAGTAATTAAAAGAGAAGGTGAAAAGAGTGTGTATTGTTAAAAAAAATAGGAGTATTGACTTTTTCATTGTGTACTTAAAATGTTTGGTTTTTTATGTGTTACAAAGAAAATACTAATTACAGTAACCATCAATCACTATATGTAGTGATTTTTCTCATTATTTAATGATTCAGAATAATTGAAAATACGATTGATGCGATGTAAATCAGTTTAACTAATCTGTTTTTCAGATTATATTGTGTTCAAGCTAAATTAGGAGTTTATTCTTCATTTTCTCATTTCTCTATGGTTAATAAAAGGATTATTGGGCAGCTTTGTATCTATTTAGTCTCGGTAAGCACCTCTTCTCATCGTTTTATACTATCCCAAGCATTTTCAATTCAAGAATGAGAGCAGGGTTGCTTTTGTAGCCTCCGCCGAGATAAAAATCGAGATTATAGATGCAGCGGAGGGTAAATATCTCATTTTACCCTAAAAAAAGATTAATTTGCCAGTCGAAAAGCATAAAGTTGTTATTTTATCTCCTTTTGTACCATAGATTTCCATTTCAACGTACGTTGAGATCCTTTTATAGCCTCCGCTGATCTTCCAATCGTGATTTTAGTCTTAGCGGAGATGATTCAGCTACTTTTCTTATATGTTTCTGCATTAAATGCGGATGAATAAATCTGTCCTACTACAAAAAACAGCTCATTTTGGAGTTGAACTTCTCTTTTTTCTAAATAAATTGAGTTAATACCCCTCATGAAGAAAGAACTGTTAGGGAAAAGTCCCTGAATTAATTTATCTTGATCAAATGGAAATAGAGAAGGACGAGTTTTGTATAATAGTATACATATATTATGTCATTCATAATATTTTATTATCTTGCTAATTCTTCTTACATATAATTTTGAGAGTGATGATTAAACACCACTCATAAAATAAATAATTGAAATGAAAAAAGCTTTACTAATTGTAGATGTTCAAAATGACTTTTGCCCAGGAGGGGCATTAGGGATCAAGGAGGGTAATCAAATTGTACCAATTATTAATGATTTGATGGATAAGATGGATTTGGTTATTGCAACACAAGATTGGCATCCACAAGACTCCACACATTTTGAAAAATGGCCAGTACATTGTGTAGCAAACACGAAAGGGTCAGAGCTTAATCCGAAGTTGGATCAAAATAAAGTAGATCAAATAGTGCTAAAGGGAACTGGATATGATGATCCAGGGTACTCGGCATTCGATGCAACAAATATTTCGCTTCCCGATTATCTTGGTGAGCAAAATGTTGGATCTTTATATGTTGTAGGTCTTGCAACCGATTACTGTGTGAGAGCTTCAGCCTTAGATGCTTCTAGAATAGGTTTCCACACGTATGTTGTGACAGATGCAATAGCTGCAGTTGATTTAGAAGATGGAGATGGAAGAAAAGCATTGAACGAAATGTACAAGGCAGGCTGTATATTGATTGAATCGAAGAAAGTGTAGCGAAATAACTTGTGTTTAAAAAACAAATGTAAACATTAGTTCTATCCTTCGAATTTTAATTTCCGTATTGGTTTCGCACCAATACCTGGGAGTTCGTTTGCAATTATTTTCCCGTTATTTAAACTCGCTCCTTCGAAACAATCATTTTCTATTAATAGAGCACCGTCCAAATCGACAAAATTTAAGCCAGCAGACAGTTGAGTAGCTGCAGAAATGGCACACGAAGTTTCGGTCATGCATCCAATCATCACTTTCATCCCTAATGCCTCTGCCAAATTGCGCATTTTCCATGCTTCTCGCATACCTGTACATTTCATTAACTTAATATTGATGCCAGAATACACACCTTTGAGTTTTTCTACATCACACAATCTTTGTATAGATTCATCTGCTATAATTGCTATGGGACTTAGCTCTGTGAGCCATGCAATATCATCGATATTTGTTTTTGGTAGAGGTTGCTCTACCATTACTATATTTTTTTCTTTCAACCATAGTATCATGTCTAATGCTTCGTGCTTGTCCCTCCATCCTTGATTGGCATCTACTGCCAGTGGCAGATCGGTTACAGAACGAATGGTTTTAATCATTCGTTTATCATGTTCTCCACCAACTTTTATCTTAAGTATTTTATAGCCATTAGCAATTGCTTCATGCGTCTTTTCACGAACCATCTCGTCAGTATCTATACCAATAGTAAAGGTAGTGTCAGGTACTGCATATTTATTCATTCCCCATATTTTGTGCCAAGGTGCGCCAATTATCTTACCCACCAAATCGTGTAGGGCAATATCTATTGATGCCTTTGCTGCACAGTTTTTTTTATCAACATTATCCACATATGTAATAATTTCATCTAAATGAGTTGGATCATTGAATTGAGACAGGTCAACTTTCTTAAGAAACTTAATTACCGATGATTG
>DATERO010000111.1:0-2152 GCA_035271465.1 Dysgonamonadaceae bacterium
GGCAATTTAATAGAAGGGATTGAGGAAATCATTGAGAAGTTCAACGGCATTGTGATAGTTGATGAGGCATACATCGATTTTAGTCCCGAATCTACTAAAGTGCCACTCATCAATAAATACCCCAATGTTATTGTGTTGCAAACACTAAGCAAAGCTTGGGGATTGGCAGGAATTAGGGTAGGATTTGCTTTTGCACAAACCGAAATTATTGCACTGCTCAACAAAATTAAAGCTCCTTATAATATAAGCACCCTCAATCAGCAACAAGCATTATCAAAACTATCCAACTTGGAAGAGTTTGAAACCCAACGCAAAGAGATATTGGCCGAAAGAGATAGATTAGAGACAGAATTGTTGGCACTGCCAATGGTGCAGAAGATATACCCATCGTCCGCCAACTTCTTATTGGTAGAAGTTACAGATGCTAACCGTATGTACAATGAATTGGTCAATAAAAAAGTAATTGTACGCAATCGGCACACAGTTATTAAGAACTGCATCAGGATAACTGTTGGCACAAAACAAGAAAATAATATATTACTGACAGAACTAAAAGATATTTCGCAATGAAAAAAGTATTGTTTATAGACAGAGATGGAACGTTGATTATCGAACCTCCCGTTACTTATCAAATAGATAGTCTGGAAAAGCTGGAGTTCTATCCCAATGCCTTTCAATACATGGCAAGAATTGCCACCGAGCTGGATTATGAATTGGTGTTAGTGTCTAATCAAGATGGATTGGGCACAGATTCTTTCCCAATGGACACATTTATTCCTGCACATCAAAAGTTTATACAGGCTTTTGCCAACGAAGGAGTTGTATTTAAAGAAGAATTGATTGATCCATCACTTCCCGAAGACAATTCTCCAGACAGAAAACCTGGAACAGGTATGCTTACACATTATATAAAGGGAAACTACGACCTTGCAAACTCTTTTGTGATAGGCGATAGAGCAACAGATGTAGAGTTGGCCAAAAACTTAGGTTGCAAAGCCATCTATCTAAACAAAGATGAGCATCCAGAGGCTGCTTTAAGCACCACAGAATGGTCGGAAGTTTACGCATTTTTGAAAAAAGAGCCCCGCAAAGCTACTATCAAACGGAAAACTGCCGAAACAGATATTGCCATTACCGTCAATTTGGATGGAACAGGAAAATGTGATATCAATACTGGCCTACATTTCTTCGATCACATGCTTGACCAGATTGGTCGTCATGGAAAAATAGACTTAACCATTGCCGTGGATGGCGATTTAGAAGTAGATGCCCATCACACAGTTGAGGATGTAGCAATTGTATTAGGCGAAGCCATCTTGCAAGCAATAGGGAGCAAGAAAGGAATTGAAAGATACGGCTTTTTATTGCCAATGGACGATTGCTTGGCACAAGTAGCCATCGATTTTGGAGGTCGCCCTTGGTTGATGTGGGATGTTGATTTCAAATACGAGAAAATTGGAGACGTACCGACCGAAATGTTTTCGCATTTCTTCAAATCGTTTAGCGATTCGGCGAAGTGTAACCTCAATATCAAAGCAGAAGGTGAGAACCAGCACCACAAAATAGAAGCCATCTTTAAGGCTTTTGCAAAATCAATAAAGCATGCAGTGAAAATTGGTGACGACTTCTCCATTCCAAGTACGAAAGGCGTACTGTAATAACTATTTGACCTATTAAATTTATAAAACAATGAGAATTATTCCTGCAATAGACATCATCGACGGACGATGTGTACGTTTAACCAAAGGTGATTATGATACAGAGAAGGTATATCACACCAACCCGGTTGAAGTAGCCAAGAACTTTGAGGCAAATGGTATCCAATATCTACACTTAGTGGACCTTGATGGTGCAAAATCGAACAACATTGTCAATCATAAGATACTGCACGATATTGCTACGCAAACATCATTGAAAATTGATTTCGGTGGTGGTATCAAAACGGACGAAGATGCACGCATTGCATACGAAAACGGAGCTACCCAGATAACTGGCGGAAGCATTGCAGTGCAAAATCCAGAGATGTTTTTGTCGTGGCTAAATAAATATGGTTCGGACAAACTCATTTTGGGTGCTGATAGTTTGCACCGCATGATTGCAACGCATGGTTGGCTTCAGCAATCGGAAGTAGATGTTATTGAATTCATAAAGA
>DATERO010000112.1:0-4443 GCA_035271465.1 Dysgonamonadaceae bacterium
TCTGAAAAGCCTCTGGTAGAATGTTTTTGAAGAAAATTATCTACCTCCGAGAAAGGACAGTTCAGATCTCATGAAAAGTATATCAAATAATTCATCATTTAACCTAGTTTGCCCTCGTTGTTTTTCTAATAATCTTTATCGGTTTGGTAAAGATCTGGATGGTTTTCAAAAGTTTCAATGTAAATGTTGTAAAAGACAATGGGCTCCTGAGAAGCCTACTAAACCTAGATCTAGTTACAAGAAGTATCCATCTTGTCCTAGATGTGCTAAAGCTACCTTCTTACACCATGACTATCAGCTTTACTCTAACTTTAGATGTGGAGACAAGAAGTGTTATCACGGCTTCAACGTGCCTAAGTTGGTTGAGATTCCCAATACTTCTTCTAGCCACATTGATCTTGAAAAGTTTACCATTAAGAGAATGAGACATCCTTTTCACATTGTCTTTACTGCTCTTACTCTCTACTTCTTTGACAATTCTACTCTTAGAAAGATTAGTCAGCATCTGGAACTTGTCTGTGAAGTTAAGGTTTCTCATGTTACGGTCAGTAATTGGTGTAAAAGATTTGCTCCCGCTTTACTTAATGCCGCTAGTCCCTACAAGAAACAGCTTAGCCTTGCTGAGTCAGATGAATGGCACTTTGATGAAACTTACATCAATATCGGTGGTAAAAACTTTTATGTTTGGTTTGCTTTAGATTTTGAAACTAGAGTCATCTTAGATTTCCATATCTCTGAGTATAGAGATTCTACTGCTGCTCATACTTTGTTAAACAGCTGCAAGGAACAATTTGGCGAACCTAGAGAAGCTGTTGTTATGGACCGCTATTACGCTTATAGAGAACCGGTTAAAAGGTTCTTCCCTAACACTGATTTTGTTCAAGTTGAAAGCTTTGACGATGTTATTAACAACAATCCCATCGAAGCCTTTAACGGTCAGTTTAAGGCTTGGTATAAGCCGAAAAGAGGGTTTAAGTCTTTTGATTCTGCAAATGTTCTGATTGCGCTTTTTGTTTTCTTTTACAACTTTGTCAGACCTCATTCTTCACTGAACAATCTTGCTCCGGCTCAAGTGGCTGGGGCTAAGTACAGTGATAAGGTTAGACGAAAGTTTCTTTTGATTACCTAAGGCTTATTCAGATTTCAAGTTTCAATTTTCTTCTCATGATCTCTTTTGAGATCTACTTTGTGTGCGAATTTTTATTTGTTTTTAGTTTTATTCGCACTCTTTTTCTTTTTTTGTTATTCTTGATCTGATTCTATAAGTTTAAGGTGAAAATTTTTCTTCGAATTTTCGCCAGTTTGCTTTTCAGATCTCTTTTTCTTCATCTTTACTTAACAGAGCCTATTTGACTAAATCTAATTTAATTGAGGCAAAGATAATTTCGCCTCAATTAATTTGTTATCTAAATCAAACCAAGAAACTATTTACCTTATTCATAGTCTCCAGAAAGAACATCTTCTTGCCAAATAGGATTCGTATCGAAATAAACAGGATCTTGCTGTTCTGTTGGAACATTGTCTTTGATTTCATGGAATCTAGCCACCATGTCGTACCCATAATCGAAAGGGAATAAATCTATAGTAGCTCTATATACACTGCCTTCTTCTTTCATTTTTGCAAGAGCTTCTGGTGTAGCGTCTGCACCACCAACATAAAAGTCATCTGATGCTAGACCCATTGCTTTTACGGCTTCATAGCCACCAAGAGCACCTGAATCGTTGTTACCTGTTATTACTTTCACATCTGGGTATTGTTGTAAGATGTCTTCAGCAATTTTCATTCCTGCTTCAGGATTATCTCCTGCTTGTCTCGCAACTATTGTAGATTCTGGACATTCTGCTTCAATTGTATCTTGTATACCATCACCACGACGTACTACAGCTTCAACATTATCTTGAGAGATAATTAAAACTTCAGCTTTTCCATCTAGTTTTTCATTAATCCATTTAGCAGCATTAGCACCAATTGCCTGACCATATGCATATTCGTCTACAATATATTTAAAGGTTGAATTCTCTATTTCTTGAGCAAAAGAGAAAACTGGAATACCTTCATTTTGTAGATTTTCTGTTACTGATAAGAGTGCATTACCATCAATTGGACATGCTATTACGGCAGAAACACCTTGATTCAGAAAATCTTCCATATCGGATACTTGCTTTGCAACGTCATAGCCAGCATCTACAGTAACTAACTTATATCCTAATTCTTCGCTAGCAGCTTCTGCGCCTTTCATAATGGATGTAAAATAAGGATTTGCAACTTGCGGGATAGATAAACCGATGATTAATTCTTCATCTGATGAATCTTCAAGCTCTTCTTCAGCCTCATCATCTGCTTCTTGTTCTGCTACATCTGCTGATTCTGCTACATCATCATCTTTGTTTTTATCAGTATCTGCTCCATTAGAACATCCTACAATAAGCATCGTAGCGATCATTAAAACTGATAAAATACTAATTATTCTTTTTTTCATATTTCCTCCAAAAAAGTATTTATTTAGCAAACTAATATATATATATTAGTAGTACACTATTTAAACTCATCTATTTTTTCGTAATCTTTAAATATATAAAATTCTGCCTCTACATCTTCCTCAATTTCAGGAAATCTACCGCCAGGAGTCATAAAGCGATTATCAACGGTGTCGTCGTTTACATTTGACACTTCAAATAAAATTACGTCACCAGTACCAGGAATTGCTTGCCAGCTATGATATTGACCAGGTCTAATAGTAATACTTGATCCTGGTTTTAACACTATCGAGCCACCGGCAGGTACTGTTACCTTTTTTCCATCCATAGTTATTTTTACAGGGGTATCCTCAAAATCCCCTTCTTTGCCATCAAGCGCAGCTTGACGATTATTAAAATCTTGTTCTGTTGAATTGTAAAGGATAATCTCTAAATCACCACCTCCGCGATTGATTACATCTTCCATTTTGTTCCAGTGATAATGAAAAGGCATCGTTTGTCCATCTTTCATAAATAGTAGTTTTTCTGCATATGGTTTAGGATACGTTTCTTTATCATAAAAACTACCATTTCTAAAAGTAAAAATTGTCAAACCAATTTTATTAAAATCACCTGAGCCAAAATCAGATATGTCCCAACCGAGCATATTATCCACAATTTCTCTTTCTGTCTCATCAAGCGACAACCACTTTTCTTGGTCATAAAAAGCAAAGTTTGGAAGTGGATATTTTGCTTCAGTTACTTGATCAATTGTATATTTGATAATTTCATTAAGTTCTGATCTTTTCATAGTCTTTCTCTTTCTATTTTGTAGTATTTCTAATTAACAGTTCGGGTTCAATATGAACTGAATATTCTTGAAGATCTTTATTCTTAAATTGGTTCAATAAAATTTCCACAGATTTTTTTGCTATCTTTTCTACAGGTTGCTTAACCGTGGTCAATTGTGGTGTGACTAATGAAGAAACCCAAATATCATCGTAACCTGCAATAGCGATATCATTCGGTATAGAAAGCCCAATTTCCGTGCAATATTTTAACAACCCTAAAGCTAATACATCGTTTATACAGGTAATTACCTCAGGATTGCTGGCTAACACCTTTTCAGCGATACCATAACCCGAATGGAAAGAAGGTTCTTCTACTTCATAAAATAAATCAGTTTCATTAAGATTGTTTTCATCCAATGCTTGTAAAAACCCTTCATATCTTTCTTTAGTGATCCAATTCTCAATGTTCGTACCCACAAAAGCAAATCCTTGATAGCCTTGTTGGATTAAATGGCTAGTCAGCTTATACTCACCTAATTTTAAATCCGTACACACAGAAGGAATTTGCTGATAATTAGAATTAACCGTACATATAACTATCGGAACATTAAAGAAATAATGATTGTACGTTCTATCACTTTGATTGAAACTTGGAATCAATATAATTCCTTCTACACCCCTAGAACACATTTCTCGTACTAAGCTAGACTCAATTTCTTGACCAGATATGCCTAACAGCATTGTATATCCATTCTTATCAATATATTTATTTAATTCTGAAACTATCCATGAAAAAAACGGGTTTTGAATATCAGGAGTAATAACACCAATCAGTTGATTATTATTAGTTTTCAAGCTTCGGGCATTTCTATTAACCAAGTAATTGTATTCTTTAGCTAAGTTGAGAACCCGCTCTCTGGTCTCTTCTCCAATACCTTCCTTACCATTTAATGCCATTGATATTGTCGCAACTGAAACATTTGCTAATTTAGCTAAATCTCGCATCGTAATTCTTTTTTTCTTCATGTTTTTTATACCAAGTTTATTTATTATCATTTAACTTAACCGTTTAAGTTTGTAAGCAAAAAAATATATATGAAATTACTTAATCGTTTAAGTGGATAATAAAGACATTTTATATTTATTACAAATTAAAACTAAATTTTTGGGAAATGTCTTGAATATTTGCGTTTTT
>DATERO010000113.1:0-6792 GCA_035271465.1 Dysgonamonadaceae bacterium
TTTTTGAAATAGAGGACCTAGACCAAACCAAAATGTATAATGAATATATTATAACCAGATTGCGAACGATGTGGGGAGTAAATCTTGCAGAACTACAAACAAGGTTCGGCACGAAGTTATATGATTACTTTTTAAAAAATGCACAGAAGTATATCAACTTAAATCATTTACTCATAAAGAATAACAACATTACCTTAACTCACGCAGGAATATTTATTTCGGATGGAATAGTAAGCGACTTGATGATTGTTTGATAGAGTAATTAATAGTTCAAATTTACAGATACACCTAACTTTAGTAACATTGGGTTAAAAGGATAGTCTGGTAATGAGAAGTAGTTTGGTTTCATCACAAAGTGTCCAATGTTGTAAAACATCACGAAAAATCTTATTTGTTTTAAGTGCATATTAGCATATCCTGTAACGATTGGATAATTGCCAATCTCTTTCTCGCGCTGATTGTAAAATTGCAAAAGAGCAGGCTCATAACCAGGTGCATAATATTTGGTGTGATAATGTGCATCCAAACCTAATTGTAATGTCAGTTCATCTACAATTTTAGTTTTCAAAAACATATTGGAGTAAGCACTTAAAGTAGGTACAGGTATGGCGCTTTCATTGCTTGATGTTTGATAAACAATTGAGTTGTTCCAATTAAATATACCTGCTTTCAAATCTTGGTCAACTCGTGCAGACACTATCTGTATATTATCACTTTCTTGAAAAGGTAGTTTGTTTCGATCGAAATAGATTAAGTTTTGTATGTTTTCTACTCCAGCGCTTATTGTAGTGTTGGTAAAAGGTATAAAGAGCTGACCACCTAAATAAACCCTGCGGGTATCACTAAAGTCATTATTCCACCAAAAGTACTTAGAGTGATATTGTTGTTCTAAGAACTTCGGTTTTAAGTTTTTGATATATGCTTGAGCACTCAGTGAAGTCCTTTTGCCTGCAATCATTATTGATGTAGTTGCGTCTCCCTCAATTCTGAACTCCCCTAGATTGGCACCCAGAATTCCCAAGTCAGCTTGCGCATTGAAGCGAAGAAACTCACCTTGTTGCTTGCTTAAAATGCCACCAATTGTTGTAGCTTGCTCTCTATGTCGATATCGTCCATCGTTAATAGTATCCAATAAGTTGAAATTACGAGTTTCATGCTCTAGAAATGCAGTTAGACCAAATTTCACCCAGTCTCTAAACCCTTCACGCATAGATAATGCAATGGTGTTTTTAAAAGAACTATATCTTGTACTATCGTCTACAGCGGATTTGTAGTATCTGTTGTTATATAAAGTGTCAATAGCATGAGCATTTGACATATTAGGTCGAACTACATTTGTGGTATCGTATGAAAGAAATCTGCGGTATTGTTCTTTAAACTTGGAGGTGAAAATTAAACTTGCTACTGGCACAAATTCTTTCTCTGCATCGTCAGCAACTTCTTTGTTGTAGCCCAGATTGTAGCGGGCTGAGAGATAAAATTGATTAGTTTTGAGTCTATTCCAAGTATCTTTCATACGTGTAGGAATATCTCGCGAAGAAAAGTTCTCCTCTATTGATTCAGGGTTGGTAATAAAGATTGAATCGCTTATCCCACCGTTTTCAAAGTTGGTTACAGATGTTTGTGAACCATAAGCATGAACTTCAAAGCGATCGCTTAAATAATTAGCATAAGCAGAGTAGTTATTTTGTTTAACAGCTTGTGATGCATAAAACCCTTTTGCGTTAATAAAGTCAAGGTCAAATCCAACATTTAAGTGCCGATTAAAATTCATGGTGAAACGAGTCTCCATTCGTTCTTCTTTGTCAATGTTTCCACCAGAGCGTTGGTAATTTACACGAGCATATGGTATGCGTGTATTGAAAAATAGTTGATTGTTTGGATTCTTGTTATAAAGGTAATAAGAGTCATAAAAGAAAAATTGACTGCTTTCACCCCGATCAAAATATACTTTAGATAATACAGGTGACCCTAGATTGCCTAAATGGCCCATTGCTATAGAGTGTCCATCAGGTAAAGTACTTTGTTGATAGTTGTATAATAATGTGTCAGGCAAGGTGGAATATCTTTCACCTGTACGTTCATGAATTTTCCATACCGTAAAACGAGGATAGTTTTTTAAAGAATCAGATAAATGAGGCACTGTTGCATTGGTTAAATCCCCATTATTTGATTGTCTACTTATTATACCTAATGAATCTTTATCAGAAGTAATCTGAGAAGAATCTGGCATAATGATATGCGGCTGTTGTGCAACTGAGACAACTGCAAAAAAGCTCCACAAGCATAGTAAAACTAGTTTTTCCTTCATTGAATACAAACTTACATAAAAAAAAGTCATCCATTTCAAAGATGTTGCATTTTTATACCGTTTTTCATAATATTTAGTTGTTGCAATCAACTGTTTTTATGTTTATATAAGGCACTATGCGTTTGAGTGTAATGTATATAATGTAGATATTGAGGGTGTTATCAATCGGTTGGATTCTTTATCAAATAATTGTTTCTTTTTCCAATAGTTTCCATTGAAACATCTATTTTAAGACGTTATTTTTAAGTAGGTTTGTATAATAAATATGTGTATTCATATATTCTTATTACTTAATTACCATTTATTCAAATTATGATAGAATATCAATTCAAAACCACAGGGAAAATGCGTAATGAGCGTGATTTGCTGGGCGAAAAAGAAGTTCCAGCGGAAGCGCTTTTTGGAATTCAAACATTACGATGTATTGAAAATTTTGACATTAGTCGCCAGCTGCTATCCAATTATCCTCAATTTACAAAAGCATTGGGAATAGTAAAGCTAGGAGCAATTAGAGCTAATAACGAGCTGAATCTTATTAGTGATGAAATTAAAGATGCAGTTGAAGCTGCGTGTAATGAACTCATTGAAGGGAAGCATACTGAACATTTTCCTGTAGATTTAATTCAAGGAGGAGCTGGTACGAGCGTAAATATGAATGCCAATGAGGTGATAGCAAATCGAGCCTTAGAGATTATGGGCAAAGATAGAGGAGAGTATGAGTTTTGTCATCCAAACGATCATGTTAATATGGCTCAATCAACAAATGATGCTTATCCTACTGCAATGCAATTAGGATTGTACATGATGCACAAAGAACTAAAGGACTCTTTGGAAAAGTTAATTGCTTCGTTTGAGATAAAATCAATTGAGTTTAAAGATATCATCAAAATGGGCCGTACTCAATTGCAAGATGCAGTGCCCATGACTTTGGGTCAATCGTTTGGAGCATATATGGATGCAATGAAAAATGAGTTGACTCGTCTAGATCGTGTTTCAAATGAATTCTTAACTGTCAATATGGGCGCAACTGCTATTGGCACTGGTATAACTGCTGAGCCTGGTTATGCTGAATTGTGTACACATCATATTAAAAATATTTCGGGCTGGGACGTACGTTTAGCAAGTAATTTAATAGAAGCCACACATGATACCTCTTCCATGGTAGCATATTCGGCATGCATGAAGATGATTGCAATACGTTTGTCAAAAATTTGCAATGACCTCCGATTAATTGCTTCTGGACCAAGGGCTGGCTTAGCTGAAATAAAGCTACCACCTAAGCAGCCAGGATCTTCTATAATGCCAGGGAAAGTAAACCCAGTAATTCCGGAAGTAGTTAACCAAGTATGTTTTAAAGTAATAGGGAATGATTTAACAGTGTGCTTAGCCTCAGAAGCAGCACAGCTAGAGTTGAACGTAATGGAACCTGTGTTGGTGCAAAGCATTATTGAGTCGAGTACTTGGCTAAAAAGAGCTCTTAATACACTGCGAACAGATTGTATTGATGGTATTATAGCTAATGAAGATCATTGTCGTTATATCGTGGAGCATTCAATTGGTATTGTGACTGCATTAAAGCCATTTATCGGATATGCAAATAGTACTGAAATTGCTAAAGAGGCCTTAGATACAGGTGGTAGTGTTTATCAGTTAGTTTTAGACAAAAACCTTTTGACGAAAGAGCAGCTAGATAAGATTTTAGATCCAAAGTATATGATTCGTCCTTCAAAATTTGAAATATAATTTAGTCTTGCGAAAACTTTTTGTGATTTTATTGTGTCTATTATAAATAAATACATATCTTTGTTGCCATAATCATTCAAAAATGAAACTAAACAGACTACATCATCATCATTTTCATACTTGCAATCAGGCGAGCTGAGAATGGTATATGCATAAGTAGTATATAATATTTTAAAACCCGTCTGAATAATATCAGGTGGGTTTTTTCAATTTATAACTCTTCTCTTTTATTCAGACAAAACAAGAATCATAACAATGAAATTAAAAGTAGCAATTCAAAAAAGTGGTCGTTTGAGTGAAAAATCACTCGAACTTTTAAAAGAATGTGGGATAAAAGTATCAAACGGCAATAGGAAACTGAAAACTTCTGCACAGAATTTTCCAATGGAAATATTGTTTTTGCGTGACGATGACATTCCTCAATATGTTGAACAAGGCGTTGCAGATATTGGCATATTAGGTGAAAACGAAGTGTTGGAAAAAGATAAGAATGTTGATATAATAGAAAGACTTGGGTTTGGTAACTGTCGTCTTTCACTTGCCATTCCTAAAGATGAAGTGTACAATGATGTAACTTATTTTCAAGGAAAAAAAGTTGCTACCAGTTATCCAAAGATATTACGTAAGTTTTTCTTAGAGAAAAACATTAATGCAGATATTGAAGAGATAGGTGGAAGTGTTGAGATTGCAACCAGTATTGGTTTGGCTGAAGGCATTTTTGATATTGTTAGTACTGGGAGCACACTTGTAATGAATGGGCTGAAAGAGATAGAAACAGTACTTAAAAGTGAAGCTGTAATGATATCCAATAAAAACCTTTCGTCAGAGAAAAATGAAGTATTAGATAAGTTACTCTTCAGAATCAAAGCTTTTAAGAATGGAGCACGCAACAAATACATAGTATTGAATGCTCCTAATGATTCCCTTGATAAAATTTGCACACTCATACCCGGAATGAAAACTCCAACCATTTTGCCACTATCAAATACAGGTTGGTCAAGTGTCCATTCAGTTATTGAAGAAGATGATTTCTGGAATGTTATTGATGCACTCAAAAGTTATGGTGCAGAAGGTATCTTGGTAATGCCAATAGAGAAAATGATTTTATAATCTCCAATTAAAACTTTGAGATTATTAATATAACTCTAAGCTGGTCGTCGTTTGCGACGTTTAACTAACTACTACGTGAATTTAAAATAGAGATGATTAAAACAATTAAGAATCCGGAAGAGAGCGAATGGACGAATTTAATACAGCGTCCTGCTGTAAATCAAAAGGATTTATTCGAAATTGCAGAGAATATATTCAAAGATGTACAACAAAACGGCGATAAAGCTGTGTCTAAGTACAGTGAGAAGTTTGATGGTGTACATTATAACTTTTCACCACTGGGACTGCACATCATAGAAGATGCAAAAAAGGATGTATCTGCAAACCTTCAGGAAAGTATAAGGCAAGCTTTTAGAAATATTCTTAAATTTCATGCTTCGCAATCGGAATTTGTAAATAAGATTGAAACAACTCCAGGTGTTACCTGTTGGCGCGAAAGTCGTCCCATTGAGAAAGTGGGTATCTATATTCCTGGAGGTTCAGCTCCTCTTTTTTCAACCGTGCTTATGTTGGGAATTCCTGCACTGATTGCAGGTTGCAAGGAGGTAGTTCTTTGCACTCCTCCCGATAAATCAGGTCAAATCAATCCAATAATTCTATATGCTGCAAGCTTAGTGAGAATAACCAAAGTGTATGCAGTGGGAGGCATTCAAGCCATTGCTGCAATGTCTTTGGGCACTGAATCAATTCCTAAAGTTGATAAGATTTTCGGTCCCGGTAATCAGTATGTTACTGCAGCTAAACAAATAGCCCAACTTTATGGCACAGCCATTGATATGCCTGCAGGGCCAAGTGAAGTGTTGATAATTGCGGACAACACGTGCGACCCGGAGTTTGTGGCGGCCGACTTGCTTTCGCAAGCTGAGCATGGTCCGGATAGTCAAGTGATTTTACTTTCAGACAGTAGCAATGTAATCGACGAAGTAAACGAAGCATTAAGAAAACAGCTTGAAGATTTGTCGCGTAAGGAAATAACTAAGAAAGCATTGGAAAACAGCAAAGCAATTCTATTTGAAACAATTGATGAATGCATTGACTTTAGCAATCGGTATGCACCCGAACATTTGATTTTAGCAGTTCGCAATGCTGAGGATAAAATTGAGAGTATAGAAAGCGCTGGCTCAGTGTTCTTAGGTAATTATAGTTGTGAAAGTGTAGGTGACTATGCCTCCGGCACCAATCATACATTGCCAACCAATGGTTTTGCACGCTCTTATAGTGGCGTTTCATTAGATAGCTTCGTAAAGAAGATTACCTTTCAGTCCGTTTCAAAAGAAGGATTGAAAAACATTGGAGAAGCAGTAGAAGTGATGGCAGAAGCGGAGCAATTGATGGCACACAAACAGGCTGTTACTATTCGATTGAATAAAATAAACAAAAGATGATAGATATAAAGAAGTTAGTGCGTAAGAACATTCTCAATTTGTCTCCTTACTCAAGTGCAAGAGATGAATTCTCAGGAGCTGAAGGTGTATTTTTGGATGCAAATGAAAACCCTAAGGGTAGTTATAACCGATATCCCGATCCACATCAAACTACTTTAAAGGAAGTTGTTGCAAAAGTGAAGTCTGTTTCATCCGAAAATGTTTTCTTAGGCAACGGAAGTGATGAAGCAATTGACTTAATTT
>DATERO010000114.1:0-11995 GCA_035271465.1 Dysgonamonadaceae bacterium
TCTCCATACTTATGACCTTCGGCTAGTTTTTGAAGCAATGGATACACTGGTTTTTCTACTTCCCAGTATTCTTTATTTAAAAATACCATTGGGCTGATATTTCCAAATGTCGCATAATGATTTTGCGCAGCTTCTTGGAAAATTTCTTGTACAGTTCCTGCACTTCCTGGAGCAAATATTATTCCGCCTTTGGCAATTGCCAAAAGTCCTTCTTCTCTAACACTATTTGCAAAATATTTGGCAATATGGGTAGCAAATGGAGTGGGAGGCTCATGTCCGTAAAACCAAGTGGGAATGCCCACACTTTCTATATCTGTTTGCAAGGGATACATTTCCATTACTTCAAAAGCTGCACTAAGCCATAGTTCATCACTATATAGTGGAGCTTTAGATAATATTGAAATGGCATCATCTATTTCTTTCTCATCTCTGTGTGCCATCCATGTACCCAAATGAGTGGCTTCCATACCTCCCGGACCTCCACCAGAAATCATTAAATGTCCTTTCTCTGCCAAGATTTTAGAAATGAGAACAATGTTTCTATAATCAGAACTATCGCGACGTAAGCTGTGTCCACCCATGATTGCCACAACTCTATGGCTATCCCATTTAGAGAGATAATCGTATAGAGAATCGGTAATGGAGTGGTCGTGTAATCTTTGTGCTAAAGAGTCCTTTATGTTTGTGGGTTCAGCTTTTCCTTTCGATTCGTAATACTGATAGATAAGAAAGTCATTCGTATCTGTATACGATGAATGATCGGTATAAGAAAAGCCATTATATAATTCGGTGTGTTCGTAAAGTTTATTTCGATACACTTGAAAAGGAAGGTCCATGGTAGGGAAAAACAGATTTCCACTTTCAATCAATTTCTTCTGTGCCTTTATCGACATTTCGCAACCTAGAAAGAGACAGTTCTCAAATTTTTTTTCAAATATAATTTCTTCATGCTGGGTCAAATCAATAGCCTGAAAAGCTGCACTCTTTATTGTGTTATGTTGCAAAGCAATTGCAACAAGATGCTCTACACTTTCTACTTTAATAATCATATTTATTTCTTCACTTTATCTGCCAGCACGTAATAGGTGTTAAAGAATGATCTCATTTTTTCGGCAAAAATCTTTAATCCCACGAAGTCATAAACGATAGCTCCATTATCTTCCATTTGCGAGGTCACATCTCTATTGTGTGCCAGTGAGTTTCTTATATCGCTCACATCGTCAATATCTCCTTCGGATAAGTGGAGTATGTTTTTATCATTTGCAAAATTCAATAGGTCGCGGAAATTGAATGTTTGAAATAGATTTGCATATTTCATTTGATCTCTTCTGTATTCCAGATTGCTCAATTTGTTTTTCCAGAAGCTTTCGTTTGTTGTGGTAGCCTTGTCTTTTACCCAAGAAATGAAATCTTCATTATCTAAATCGTTGTCAATAAGAAGTTGTCTTAAGTTCGACTCAAATTGTAGGAGTGCCTTAAATAGCTCGATACTTATATAAACACTATTATAATCAACTATATGTACAACACCTTTAATTTCATCTTTCTCAATGATGAAATGAATTTCATTATAATTGGGTTCTTCAAATTTATTGATGGTTGAGATATCATAAATAAAATCAGAGGCATTTACTTGGTAAACGTCTTCAAGTCTTTTTTGCACGAAATGATTATTCTCTAGTTTATAGACTGACTTTTTGTCTTTGCTTGGTAGATGGGTAAAGCCATTTTTTGTGCAATATGCAATTAGTTCGTCTTCATTTTGTGCATCGTAATATACTGGATTGAAATTTGCAATATTTGCTATAATCGCATACTTTAATCTATTAATCATACAGTTTTTTTACAAATGTAATCATTTGTGGATTTAATCACATTGTGATTGGAGAATTTACTCAATGAGGTTAATAATGGAGGTGTGGGCAAAAGGGTTATTAAATCGTCAAAGAAATTAGAAAAAACAAAGTTGTACAATTACACAATTTCATCTTCTAGTACCTTATCCGAAGCTTCATGATTTGCTAAGATATTACTTAATGACCTCGCAAGTTCATCTTTTAAGTGGGTCATACTTTGCGAATACCCTGTATTTACCAAAGTTGTCACAAACTCATCGTGCATACGTCCTTTTCTATAATCAGGCTCTATGCTTGGATGTTTCAAGTATTTTTGAAATGTAGATGGGGGTTCATTATAATTGAGCACTGCATGGTAAAATAGCTTTCCTTTTCCTCGATACATAGATGAGCCCATTATTTTTTTATCGCCTAAAGCAATATCCGAAATGCCACGTGTGGAAAACTTTGCCTTGTGATCTTTTTCAATGGCTCCTATAATGATATCATTGAAATTATTGAACACATCTTTTGGTTTCATAATGCTTTCATCTGTTATTACTGCCGAGATAATCAGATTGTTGGGAGTTAGCATTACGGTTTGACCTCCAGTTCGCCTTTTCATCACTGTGATGTTATCTTTTATAGCCAGTGACTCCTCTACAGCAATATCAGCTTTGTTAGATGCACCTAACACAATGTAGGTTTTGTCGGGTATCCACAAAAGAAACTTGTTGGACTCTTCATTTAGCAATTCGATATCTGGAAGATTGTATTCTGAAACTTCTATCATAGTTTTATAGTAATTGAATGTTCTTTAGAATTGAGCTTCTTGTGAGCAACTGTTTAGAGACCTGACTAAACGTTGGTGTCATTGCTCACATTTGACAACCAACAACTCACACTACAAACGTTTTGATTTATAATCGCAATGGTCACAAAGGTAAATAAGCAAAGGACACAGAGAGTAAATTATTGCTACTGTAATAGCTAAATGCTCTCTAAGTCCTTTGTATATTCTACAGGTGGTAGGTCTGCGTCAAAAGTGGTGCGAACGGTTGCATAACTCACACATCCCATAACTCATTCCTCACATCTTAAACGCGGCTTTTATTTGTGAATTGCTTTATCAAACGCATCAAAACCTACTTCAAAATATATCTCTGAAACAGTTGGATGTGCGTGAATTGTATTGGCAACGTCATAAACCGTTCCTTCTACTTTTAAGTATGCACCAGCTTCTGCAATCATATCAGTTGCATGTTTACCAACAATTTGAACACCCAGCACTTGGCCATATTTCTTTTCAGAAAGCATGCGTATAAAACCATCTGTGTTGCCTTCAATCATGGCTTTGCCATTTGCAGACAATGGGAATTCATTTACTTTGTATTCGTAACCTTCCTTTTTGATCATTTCTTCAGTCATTCCGATTTGAGAAATCTCTGGGCTGGTATACATATTGATAGGGTAGGTTGAATAGTCGAAACTTGCTTTTACACCTTTTATAGCATTTACAACATGAATGCCTTGTGCTGAAGCCATGTGAGCAACAAAACTCTTGCCTGCTGCATCTCCAATAACATATACACCAGGTATTTTTGTTTTGAAATCATTGTCGGTTTTGATAAACCCACGCTCGGTCAGTTCAAATGGAGTTTCGCTTTCTGGAATGATTGCTTTGCGTGAACTACAATTAACTATCAGGTCACATTCTATTTTCTTATCGCCTACGGTTAGTTTTCCTTCAGCATATTTTGTTGGATAGCCTTCAGTTATAAATTCAATACCGTTTGAAGCAATGTTTTTAGTAATATAATTAATGAGATGTTCGTCAATGCCATCCAATAAGTATTTACTGTTAGCTATTAATGTCACTTTCTTATCAATTAATTTAAAGAACTGTGCAATTTCAACAGCCGAAACATGATTGCCTACCACAGCAATTTTTTCAGGGAATTCTTTTAAATCAAAAAGATCTTCCATTTCCACCTTTGGAGAGTCGGCAAGATTATCATCTAGTTTTTTTGGTTTTGAACCAGTAGCAACGATAATGTTTTCTGCAGTTATTTTTTTTCCATCAACATATACGCTTTTGTCTGCTCCAACTTTTGCGGTTCCATTAATTACCTCAATACCATTCTTTTTGAGAAGGTAGCTTA
Source organism: Dysgonamonadaceae bacterium (assembly GCA_035271465.1). GTDB lineage: Bacteria > Bacteroidota > Bacteroidia > Bacteroidales > Dysgonomonadaceae > UBA2632. Next base: position 3,998 of record DATERO010000114.1, read on the forward strand.
CTCCACCAGTCAGCTTTTTTGTAATCTTAGTTGTTCTATCTTTTACTGTTTCCCAGTTGAAAGAGATATTTTCCAAATCAATGCCATCTATTCCAAAGTCTGAAAGTTGTTTGGTTTTCTCATACACTTTAGCGCTTTCCAAAATTGATTTTGAGGGTATGCATCCCCAATTAAGGCACATTCCACCAATGTATTCTTTTTCTACAATAGCTGTTTTAAGACCTAGCTGTCCAGCTCTAATTGCTGCAACGTATCCTGCAGGACCAGCACCAATAATTATAAGATCGTAATCCATGTTGTTTTGTTCTTGTGAGTTCATTAATTATTTTGTTCAAAGTTATAAAAAAATCTATCCCTTACGCAATATTCATAAGGGATAGATTGTGTGTTAATCCATTAGCATTGCAATGGGATCAGCAAGGTATTCCATAATCTTATTTATAAAGCGTGAAGCTTCTCCACCATCTACAACACGATGATCAACAGAGAGAGATAACGCTAATACACTTCCAGGTACAATAGCATCGCCCTTAACAACAGGCTTTTTAACAATACGACCTACTCCTAAGATTCCTGTCTCTGGATAATTGATAACTGGTGTGGCAAAAATTCCTCCAATAGAACCATAGTTTGTGATTGTGAAAGTACCACCTTTCATATCTTCCATGCTAAGTTTTCTACTATTTGCTTTTTCTGCCAAGTCGGTTATTTGTGCTGCTATTTCTGTAATGCTTAATTGATCAGCATCTTTTATAACAGGTACAACAAGTCCTTGCTCAGTATCAACAGCTATACCAATATTGTAACGATTGTTGAAAATCATTCGATCATTGTCTAAATCCATTTGAGAATTTACTTGTCGATGTTGTTTTAATGCATGTACAACGGCTTTAACAATGAAAGGTAGATATGTCAACTTAACATCTTTCTCTGCAAATGATGTTTTGTATCTAGCCCTTATATTGATAAGTTCGGAAATCTCCACCTCTTCAAACACAGTCATGTGCGCTGCACTGTGTTTAGAGTTAATCATGTTTTTAGAGATAGCTTTTCTTATCTGAGTAAGTGGCTCATAAGTAACAGCATCGCCAGTTGGCTGAGTTTGTTTCTTAGATGCACCTTTCTTAGCTGGTTTGTAGTTTTCGATATCATCTTTGGTAACTCTTCCTGATGGTCCTGTTCCCTTCACTTCATTGATATCGATATCTCTTTCTTTCGCCATGGCTCTAGCCACTGGTGTTGCGAGTGCTTTGCGAGTTGGCTTTTCTTCCTTTTCAGGTTTTTCATCCGACCCTTCATCGCTGGCTGCCAAAACTGCACTTTTACCTGCAGTTTCCATCGTACCAACTACTCCAGCAGCTTCTTCATCATCTAAGTCTTCACCTTCCTCAGCTTTGGGAGCAAACTCATCTTCAACCTCTTTTTTAGCTTCTTTCTGAGCCTCTTCACCATGTACGCCTTCAATTTCTATTTCAACCAATGGTTCTCCAACGATAGCTATTTCGCCTACTTCACCAAACAAAGCAACAATAGTACCATCCCTCGGAGAGGGAATGTCTGCTACAACTTTATCGGTTTCCATCTGCACAAGATTGTCTCCTGTTTTTACTTCTTGGCCTTTCTTCACGTACCATTCAAGAATAGTACCTTCTTCAAGACCTTCACCTATATCGGGGAAATTAAATATGTATCTCATTTGATTTGATTTTAGAATTTGACTATTTTCTCTATTTCATAGAATATCTTTTCAGGCGTAATCATATAATGTTTTTCACCCTGGGCCAAAGGTACTATCGTATCAAAGCCCATCACACGACGTGGCGGAGCTTCCAAATGCAAAAATGCACCATCGTTTGCAATAGCAATTAATTCAGATCCAACGCTAAACGATTCTGTAGCCTCTGCAACAATTACCAGTCGTCCTGTTTTTTTGATAGAATCAAGAACCGTTTCTTTATCTATTGGATAGATGGTTCTTAAATCAATCAGTTCTACAGATATTCCTGCTTCTTTTGTCATTGTCATTGCTCTTTGGCATTCGCGAATCATAGCACCAAAAGCTACGACAGTTACGTCAGTTCCTTCATTCAAGACTTTCGCTTTTCCTAAAGGGATACTAAACTTTTCGTCGTTTACCTCTTGCTTCACCGCACGATAAATTCGTTTCGGTTCCATAAATATTACGGGATCATCACTCTCAATTGCTGCTATAAGTAATCCTTTAGCATCATGAGGTGTTGATGGAACAACAACTTTCAACCCCGGTATATGTGAGTAAATGGCTTCAGGGCTTTCAGAGTGATGCTCTAAAGCATTGATACCCCCACCGTATGGAAATCGAATAACCATAGGAGCTTTAAATCTTCCACGAGAACGATTGTACATGCGTGAAACATTTGAAATTACTTGATTTAGTGCTGGGTATGAAAAACCATCAAACTGCATTTCTACAACTGGACGCAATCCTGCTACAGCCATTCCTAATGCAGTTCCAACAATTGCAGATTCGGCTATGGGAGTATCGAATACTCTTTCTTCGCCATGTTTTACTTGGAGTCCTTCGGTTACCCTAAACACACCGCCTTCAACACCCACGTCTTCCCCATATACTACAACAGATTTATCATCAGCTAATTTAATGTCTAAAGCATTATTAATAGCTTTTACCAATGTCATTACACTCATTTTCTATTCTCCTTCCAGGTTAAAAATTGTTCGTATTCTTCTTTTTGTCTTTTTAGGTCATCGGGCATATCCACATATATGTAATTGAATACATCATCTAATGGATAAGGTGTAAAGTTTTCTGCTTCTAAGAATTGTTTGTCTACATCTTTCTTCTTTTCTGCAATTAACTTTTCCTCGTCTTCTTTCCAAATTCCTTTGTCGTCCATGAATTTTTTTAATCTAAGCAATGGATCGGACAAACCCCATTCTATCTCCTCCTCTTTGGTTCTATATTTGGTTGGATCGTCAGAGGTAGTGTGTGCACCTCTTCTATATGTTAAAGCTTCAATGAGCACTGGCCCTTTACCTGAACTTGCATGCTCACGTGCTTCTTTATATGCTAAATGCATTGCGAAAAAGTCATTGCCATCTACTTTTATACTTTTCATGCCTGCTGCAACACCTTTTACTGCCAAGTTAAGGGCTTTAGTTTGTTTTGCAACTGGAACAGAAATTGCATATTGATTGTTTTGTACTGTAAAAACAACAGGAACATTCCAAACTTGAGCAAAATTTAATGCTTCAGCAAAATCTCCCGTTGAGGTTCCACCATCACCAATAAAAGGAAAAACTACTTCTTCTTTCTTTTGATATTTAGCGGCATAAGCAATTCCAACAGCATGTTGATATTGCGTTCCAATGGAGATAGCAATTGGTAATACATGTTTAGCTCTTGGGTCACTGAAATTACTTCCTTGTTCATTACCATTGTAATATAAGAAAATTTCTTTCATTGTTACTCCCCTTGAAAGCATAATTCCCATTTCTCGAAAAGCCGGAACGAGCCAGTCATCTTCTTTCATATTCATCCCCGCAGCTATATGAATAGCTTCTTGTCCCTGATTGGGTGGAAATGTATACATTCGTCCTTGACGTTGATAAGAAACTGCCATTTCATCGGCAACACGCTCAAAAAGCATTTCTCTATATGCTTTTACAATAGTTTCATCGTCTAAGTCGGGCATTAACTCTTGGTTAATTACTTTACCGTCATTATCGATAATCCTGAGCATTTCATCTTTTAATGGATTGAATTCTTTAAAAATCATTTATGTAATCTTTTAAGTTGAATGTTATCAATATTGTTTTGTTATTTAGATTGAATATAAATTATGTGTCCGTTTCTAATAACACTCAAATCGTTGTTTAGTTCTCACATTATATACTATTGAGCAAGTCATAATGTTCTTTTCTGAATGAAAGCGTATTGATTGAGGATAATTTTAATTACGGAATTTAACACTCAGATTATGATTTTGAATATTCACAAAGTATTTAAAAACAATCTGTAAGTTTTTGCATGAAATAAGTGTCATTTATGCATTGGGAGTTTTAAATTAGGTGTATATTGCAGTGTTAAAAGTGGAGGTGTTGATTTAGGATTTAAAGAGTATTATTATATTTGTATAAAGCACTAAATTAATATTTCACAATTATGATAAATGTAGATTTTAGTTACTGCATGAAGTTATCTTTTTGCTAATGAACTTCTTCAAAATCTGGTGTTGAATTGTGATGGTTTACATTGCTCCAGTATGTGTTAACCAGATTTGATTGCTGGAATAATCTCTATTGAATTACTATTGTCAATTATGATGTACTTCTTTCGAACTCTTCTCATAATATACTTTTTTCTTTTTGGTGGGTCCTATCTTTTAGCTCAAAATGAAAATAATGTTTCTGAAACAGACACTGTTATTCCTTTAGGTGAATTAATTGTAAATGCATATCAATCTAATGGCACTTTAAATCGAATTCCTGGGAGTTTATCAGTTCTTACTGGTGAATCTATTTCAGCATGGGATGCCAATTCTTTGGCAACAACTATTAATTCTCTACCTGGTGTTTCCATGCAAAGCGGAACTTATGCTACTAGTAGAATTGTTATCCGCGGCATGGGCAGTCGAACACCTTATAATACAAATAGAATCAAGTTCTACTTAAACGACATCCCCATTACTTCTTCTGATGGTGTTTCTAATCCTGAAGATATTGATTTAGGAATGATTGACAGATTAGAGATTGTGAAGGGACCTGCATCTGCCTTATATGGTTCTGGTTTGGGAGGAACCATCAATATGTATACTGCTGAGAGTCCACAAACAAACACTAATGCTCAAATCCATTATGGAGCTTTCAATACGGTGAAAGCCAATATCAGTCAGAGCTTTGTTGGAGATAGCTTCTCTTTACAAGCTCATCTTTCAGGCACTAATTCTGATGGATATCGTGAAAACAACTATTTGAAAAAACGAACTGCACTAGTTGTAGGTAATGTTGATTTAGAACTAATTGATATTCAGTATTTTTTAGCCACAACTTATCTAGATGCAGGAATACCAAGCTCTATTGGTAGAACGTTTTTTGACACAAATCCAAAAGCTGCTGCTGAAAACTGGAAAGAGATTGAGGGTTACAAACGTTACCAAAAAAAAATTGCAGGCATCTCTTTTAATAAAAGACTGAACGAACGATGGCAAAATAAATTTATGCTTTTTGGAAAATGGAATGATAGCTTTGAGAGACGCCCATTTAATGATTTAGATGATGGGTCACGGGGTGGGGGAGTTAGAAACAAGTTGAGTTATACTACATCGAAAATTAATGTAATAGTTGGTTTCGAGTGGATAACCGATAATTACAAATGGTTGATGGAAAAGGATGATGTTTTATTAAATAAAAACAGAGAGAACAGAAATCACTTCAATGTATTTAGCATATTATACTATCAACCAACTTCTAAGATAAATATCTCTTTGGCGGGCGCTTTCAATAAGATTAAATATAAACTAACAGACCAATTTAAAGAAGATGGTGATAAATCGGGCAAACGAAGTTTCCCCTCTATGGTTTCACCACGATTAGGCATTAATTATGCTCCTCACTCTAAGTTGGCTCTTTATGCATCAGTTGGTCATGGTTTTTCGCTTCCTTCGCCCGAGGAGACCTTGTTGCCTGAGGGTAACATCAACTCAGCTATAAAACCCGAAGAAGGGGTACAATATGAAGTGGGTGCTCGCTTGTTCCTTTTTAATAAAAAAATGGAGATAGATGGTACGCTTTATGCAATAGAGCTAAATAACTTGTTGGTAACAAAAAGATTTACCGAAGATATTTTTACGGGTATAAACGCTGGAAAAACTAGTCACCGGGGTGTAGAACTATCTGTTCGAAATCGATTGTTTTCATATAGAAGCTTTCCAGGCAATCTAACTTCAGATTTTAGTTATACATTATCAAAGAATAAGTTTGTAGATTTTACAAGCGAAGGGGTTAACTACGATGATAATGTTCTTCCGGGCATCCCCAGTTACTCTACACAGATAAGTTTTCATTGGTCGCCAATCAGATCAATGATGGTTGACGTACAGTTCCAATCTGTTGGTCGTCAGTTCTTGGACGATGCAAACAGTTTGTCAGAGTCATCTTACTTTCTTAGCAATCTTAAAATTTCAAATCGATTTGAATCTTTCAAAAATTCTAATCTCACCTTATATGTAGGGTTGAATAATATTACAAACTCTCACTATGCCTCTATGGTGATTGTAAATGCTAAAGCATTTGGGGCGGCTGAGCCACGTTACTATTATCCTTCGTTGCCCCGACATGCATATGTTGGGTTTAGTTGGAGTTTTTAAATGGGGATTGGGGTGTGAGGTGTAGTGAAAAAAGCAGTAAAGACGTCGATTTATCGCGTCTCTATATTTGGAAATCGTCGCGGGCTTAACTTTATTTGTAATTTAATCGGTGTTGAAGGGAGAGATTTGAACGTTAATCGTTGAAAAGCGTTTTCTCAAATATAAGAATAAAATAAAATTGTATGGAAATTAAGAAAATAGAGCATTCGATTAAGGTATATGCAGCAGCTTCTATATTGCTAATTGTCGCCTATTATCTATTAGACTTGGATATTTTTGACTCTTGGACTAAGTATCTTCCTTTCATGAAGAAGTTAACCATGAGCTTATTCTTGATTGCTTTAATTTTTCTAATCAGCAATATATTTTCGAGGTTTATCAATATCCAAACTCAAATTCAAGGAGAGCGATACAATTTATTACGAATCAATCGATTTCTTGCAATTTTATTCAGTTTGATTGTAGCAGCTTCTTTCCTGTTTCAAAACCTATATGCGGCAGCTGTTAGTTTTGGTTTAATTTCGCTGATTCTCGGGTTCGCCTTACAGGCGCCTATTGCTTCTTTTATTGCTTGGATCTATTTGGTTTTTCGCAGATCTTATTTAGTGGGCGATCGTATACAAATAAAAGGATTTCGAGGTGATGTTGTATCTATAAGTTATTTGGACACTTCCATCTTAGAGTGTAGTGGCGATTATTTGGGCAATGACCGAAGGAGTGGTAGAATAATTAGATTTCCCAACAGCTTAGTGTTGAGAGAAGAGATAATCAATTATTCTGGTCCAGAAATTCCTTTTATATGGAACGAAATTCCCATTCAAGTTGCATATACCAGTGATTTGAAATTTGTAGAAGAGTGTCTGTTGGAGGCTGCTATCAGAGACTTCAACGAGCGCTATACTGAGTTTGCAATCCGCAATTTTGAGAAATGGGAGCCAGCAGTATATTTTAGGATTAATTCCTTTGCATGGATGGAGGCTGTAGTTTCATACCCTGTTGAACCGATGGACACCACCGAGCGTCGAAATCGTATTTTGAGATATGCTTTACCATCATTGAATGAATCACCCGATAAAGTTCAGTTCCCAGAGGGGGCGTTGCGTTAAAAGTCGTTGTGGGGTATGGGTTGTGAGTTATGTGGTTTGGGTTGTCGGGTATGGGTTATGAGTTGTGGGGTTATGGGGTATGAGGTTTGGTCAAAGAGATCTCTGCACAAGATTGATATTTGTTCTCTGCAAAGCCCCCTCGTATGTTTGCAGATATCTTTGTAAAGTTAATAAATAATTAGTTTATTAACATACAAACTAGGAAAGAAAAAGTATAGGAATAGCATCAATACCTAGATAACTCATAAAAGTATATCGTCTGCTAGATTATGCACCTATACTTTTCTCCTTCTAGAGTCTGAATAGTATCTAAGAAATAGAACTGGATTCTATATTCTGCATAAAACTTACGAGGATAGACGAGAAAAAGGAGAAGTTCTTTCTATTAAAAGATTATTTCAATGATAGAACAAAGATTTTCAATTGGTATTGACATTTCAGCTGATGACTTTTATGTAAGTCTTATGTGGTTTAATGGAAAACGTTATGTCATAAAAGGGAGTAGAAAGTTTTCTAATAATAACAAA
>DATERO010000115.1:0-5249 GCA_035271465.1 Dysgonamonadaceae bacterium
CAAAATGGATTGTTATTGCTAATCTTGAATTTGGAGTAAGGTTAAATTTTATAGGATCTGAAGTGATACTTTCAAATGCTGGAATTTCTACAGTATGCTGATTATTAAACTTTAGTTTTTTCTGTGAAGAAAGATCAATAGTACTGTTTTCTATGTGTTGTGCGATGGTTACCATATTTAGCTTTATCGAACTTTTACTAAACTCATTCGAAAGATGCAATCTTAATGCATCACCACCTATGGAAACACGAACAATTTGTCGCAACGTATTATTAGAAAGACCTGGTTCAGGGGGATTGTTGTGAGGTTCAACTAATTGTTGTGCAGACCCCCAAGTTCCAACCCAATTATCTTCAAAATGGCCCTTGTTTTTTAAGCTAATACACCCACTAATTAAAATTAAACTAGCAAATAATATTACTGAACTTACAAATCTATTTTTAGACATTTTATATGTAGTTTTTTAAGTAGACAACCTTCTCGTACTGATGATCGTTATATTTTATTGCTATAAAGGGAGTAGGACCATGAAGTTACCCATTTGACCCCATGGTCCATTCTCTCTTAAATTGTTTTTTAAATATATAGATTAATTAATTGCTCATACAATTCTTGCTTGCCACTAATTTGTTTAGGCTCGCCATTCTCAATAGCAATTTTTCGTAAATCTTCCAAGGTTAATTTACCTTGTACGTATTCAGCACCTTTACCACTATCAAATGAAGCATAACGTTCAGCACGCATTTTTTTGTAGTCAGACTCTTTCAATATAGCGTCAGCTATAACTAATGAACGAGCAAAAACATCCATTCCTGAAATGTGAGCGATAAATAGATCTTCTAGATCAGTTGAAGTACGTCTTAATTTAGCATCAAAGTTAATACCACCAGTTTTGAAGCCACCTGCTTCTTGAATAACCAACATAGCCTCAACAGTTTCATATATGTTGATAGGGAATTGATCTGTATCCCAACCGTTTTGGTAATCACCACGATTAGCATCAATTGAACCTAACATATCGTTATCAGCTGCAACTTGCAGTTCGTGTTGGAATGTGTGGTTGGCTAAAGTAGCGTGATTAACCTCAACATTCAATTTGAAATCTTTGTCTAATCCATGCTCACGTAAAAACCCAACTACAGTAGCAGAGTCAAAATCGTATTGATGTTTAGTTGGTTCCATTGGTTTTGGCTCAATATAGAAAACACCTTTAAATCCTTGTGCGCGTGCATAATCACGTGCCATTGTAAGGAAGCGGGCCATGTTCTCTAATTCAAGCTTCATGTTAGTGTTCAAAAGACTCATATATCCTTCACGACCACCCCAGAAAACATACCCTTCACCTCCTAAGGCAATAGTAGCATCGATTGCATTTTTAACTTGAGTTCCTGCATGAGCTAAGGTTAAGAAATCAGGATTAGTAGATGCACCATTCATATAACGCGGATTGCTAAATACGTTAGCTGTTCCCCATAATAGTTTAATGCCCGATTCTTGTTGCTTAGCTTTAGCATAGTCAACAATAGCTTGCATGTTTTTTTCGTACTCCGCAACTGAACTACCTGGATTTATTAAATCCACATCATGGAAGCAATAGTAAGGAGTGCCCAATTTTGTAAAAAACTCAAATGCAGCATCCATTTTATTTTTACCTTCTTCTATAGCATCTTTAGCTCCATCCCAAGGGAATTTGCGTGTACCAGGTCCAAATGGATCTTCTCCTGCACCGCAGAAGCTATGCCAATAGGCTGTAGCAAAACGCAAATGATCTTTCATTGTCTTCCCATTAATCAATTGATCTGGGTTATACCATTTAAAAGCCATTGGGTTTTTTGACTCACGACCTTCGTACTTGATCTTTCCTATACCAGGAAAATACTCTTTGTTACCTAATGTAATACTCATAGTAAATATTGTTTTTGTTAAAATTTAAGTTTGTTATTCCACTCTTCATATATTTCTAAAACCTTCGATTGATCTTTGTCTGGTGTTATTTGCTCCAAGCACTTAAGCTGAGAGAATGCATCTGACGGTGAACTATACAATCCAGCACCAATTGCTGCACCGCGAGCAGCTCCTAAAGCTCCATCTGTATCATACAACTCTATAGTTGCATCAATTACATTCGACATAGTTTGTCTAAATAATGGACTGAGGAACATATTAGTTTTTCCTGCACGCATAACTTTTGCTTGTATTCCCATTTCTCTCATAATATCAACTCCATATCTAAAGCTATAGACTATACCCTCTTGTGCTGCACGCAGCAGGTGGCTTTGATTGTGAATGTTGAAATTTAAACCCTTTATCTCAGCGCCCGGATTTGCATTTGCTAAAACCCTTTCCGCACCATTACCAAATGGATATATGAGTAAGCCGTCGGCTCCAACGGGAGCTTTCATTGCTACATCGTTCATCTCGGGATAAGACATCCCAGAAGCCACATTACGACGTAACCATGAGTTAAGAATACCTGTTCCATTAATACAAAGCAACACACCAAGTCGATTTTTATCATTAGTATGATTTACGTGTGCAAATGTATTAACGCGAGATTGCTTGTCTGGCAATGGTTTTTCACCAATTCCATATACAACGCCAGAGGTTCCTGCGTTGGCTGCCACTTCTCCGGGCTCTAACACATTTAGTGAGAAAGCATTGTTAGGCTGATCGCCAGCGCGGAAGCTAATTGGCGTTCCTGGAGCAAGTCCCAATTCATCTGCAATAGTAGTAGAGACTTTTGCTTGTTCCGAAAATGTATCGACGATTGCAGGAATCAAATCCGATGAAAACCCATAATAATCCAACAACTTATTGGCCAATTCGTTACGTTTGAAGTCCCACATGATACCTTCAGTCAATCCCGAGATTGTTGTTTGCATCTCACCACTTAATCGATAAGCAATATAATCACCTGGAAGCATAATTTTATGGATCTTCTCAAACTTCTCAGGTTCATTTTCTTTTACCCACTTCAGCTTGGAGGCTGTGAAGTTTCCTGGAGAGTTGAGACAGCTATTTAAACAGTAATCTGACCCTAGCTCTTCAAATGCCTTGTTCCCTATTTCTACTGCTCGACTATCGGCCCAAATAATGGAGGGACGAACAACATTTCCATCTTTATCAAGAGGCACTAGTCCATGCATTTGATATGAAATGCCGATACCTTTGATGCTCTCCTTAGGAACATCAGCTTCTTTTAATACTGTAGCCAATGCAAGCTTTGCATTTTTCCACCACTCTTCTGGTTCTTGTTCCGCCCATCCGCTTTTTACAGCTATGATAGCCATCTCTTCAGATGGATAATAGGCTGAGGCCACGCAATTGCCATTGTTAATGTTTAGCAGACTTACTTTTACTGACGAGCTGCCAACGTCAATTCCTAATGTGTATGTCATTATAGCGTTTTAATAAAATTATAAAGATTCACGAACATGCACTTGTGTGGGAAGACAATAGTGCATTTCATCATTATTTGATACAAATTCTGCTGCTTTTTTTCCCATCTCAAAAAAGTCAGTACTTATAACTGTAATCCCCTTGTAAATAAACTTCTTCATTGGTGTTTCATTATATGAAATTATACCTGTATCCTTCCCAGGCTCTAAATCTCTTGATCGACATTGCTCTAAAAAACGACCCAGCATACGATCACTAACGCTAAAATAAGCTGTTCCCACCTCAACATTAAATGTGGATGTGTCTTTTAGAACAGAATGTTCTATATTATGATCTTTGCAAAACCTTTCGAAATGCAAAACAGACTCATAAGGATGATCAGTATACTCTGGATATATAAATTTAAACTTTTTGTATTTTTTAATCAGATGTAATACAGAGCTTAATCCATCATAAACAGATAAACCAAAATCTTGATATAAAATATTATTAGTAGGATCTGAATGAATATCCCAATCAATTATTAACAATTTATCATTGGGAATAAGCTTCAAGATTTCCTTTATTGCGGGATTATCAAAGGGCATAATTACATATTTCGCATACTTCCCTCTGCTTTCTTTTATTTGACGTTCAAAAACATCTATATTATAATGGTGGAAATGAACTTCGGCGAAAACATCTTTTGGCAGGTTTTTTTTAAACGAATCATAAAGAACCTCTTTGTATGCTTTAAAGGTATCTAAGAATAAAAAAACCTTTCGCAAGGTTTTAGCAACATAGTAACCTTTATTAGGAACAGACTCAACCACTCCTTCATCCTTAAGTAAAGAATAGGCCTTAAATACAGTATCACGAGAAACATTATGCTCCTGACATATTTGGTTTACTGAAGGCAAATGATCTCCAACAAACAATTTATTTTCGGCAATTGCTCTATTAACGAAGTCTACAATCTGCAAATATTTTGGAGTTGCAGAGTCTTCGGAAATGTTAATTTTAGGAGGATTTGCCCGTCTTACATCCATACTGTTCTGTATTGTTCGTTTGTGATACAAAAATAGAATAAAGATTAAGAAGTTGCAAATAAAACAAGGTTAAAACTCATTTATTAATCTAACATTTAAGATTACCGTAGATCTAGAAAAAAACATTCTCTATAACTAAGGGCAGCAGCATCATTAATATAATGATATATGGTAGAGAACGAAAAGTTGACTAATAGGAGACAGCTTTATATATATATGGTGTCTATTCATTCAATTTTGGCAAGTTTAAATATACCTCAATCGGCAGTTTACAATAAAAAAAATTCGTGTTTCAAAAATCTTTAATTTACTTGCACTATTTATTCTTCATATAATAGATAAGGCTTTCGTTGCATTTTGAATTTCTCCACGTCTACTTTCCACATCTTTTTTATCTCCTCATTCGTTTCTCCTGCCACAATCATCTCGCGAATGTAGTTCACTCCTACCAGTTTTTCGAAAAACGATGAAAAGAAAGAATCCCCCATCTTTAAATTATTATATGCATCAATTAGATAAGATAAGTCAAAGCCATTGTCCAAAACATATTCATTTGGCACATTCCGTAAATCAACTCCATAACATTTTTGATTTAACAATGGGGGGTTCTTTGCACCAGGAAGACTACGTGGAGTAAAGAAAAAGTCGGAGTCCTTATATTTTGGATGGCCATACACCTCAAAAGGAAAAGATGTACCACGTCCCAAGCTCATAACAGTACCTTCAAAAAGGCAGGTGGAGGGATAAAGATAAATAGAATGTATATTAGGCAAATTTGGTGATGGTGCGATAGGTAATTCATATAATGAGCTGTGGGTATAG